>DASZCY010000200.1:0-1710 GCA_035942615.1 Solirubrobacteraceae bacterium
ATGCCGGGGCGGACATCGAATGGGTGGCCGTCAACGACCTCACCGACTCGGAGACCCTTGCCCACCTGCTGGCCTACGACTCCATCCTGGGCCCCTACCGCGGCACCGTCGAGGCCGACGACGGCGTCATCCGCGTCGACGGCAAGGAGATGAAGGTCCTGGCCGAGACCGACCCCGCGGACCTGCCCTGGAGCGACCTGGACGTCGACGTGGTCATCGAGTCCACCGGCCTGTTCACCGAGCGCGACGCCGCCGCCAAGCACCTCGAGGCGGGCGCCAAGAAGGTCGTGATCTCCGCGCCGGGCAAGAACGAGGACGTCACGCTCGTGCTGGGCGTGAACTTCGACATGTACGACAAGGAGAACCACCATGTGATCTCCAACGCGTCGTGCACCACCAACTCCCTGGCCCCCGTGGCCAAGGTCGTCCACGAGACGGTGGGCATCTAGCACGGCCTCATGACCACCATCCACGCCTACACCGCCGACCAGCAGTTGCAGGACGCTCCCCACAAGGACCTGCGCCGGGCGCGCGCCGGCGCGCTGAACCTGGTGCCCACCTCCACCGGGGCCGCCAAGGCCGTGGGCCTGGTGCTCCCCGAGCTGAACGGCAAGCTGCACGGCTTTGCCATCCGAGGCCCAGTGCCCACCGGGTCGGTGATCGACCTCACCTTCGAGGCCGAGCGCGAGACCAGCGTGGAGGAGGTCAACGAGGCGCTTCGGTCTGCGGCCGACCATGGTGAGCTGGAGGGGGTGCTGAGCTACACCGAGGCGCCGATCGTCTCCACCGACATCGTGGGCAACCCCTACTCGTCGATCGTCGACGGTCAGCTGACCAGCGTCCTCGACGGGACCCTGGTCAAGGTCATCTCCTGGTACGACAACGAGTGGGGCTACTCCCATCGCATCGTGGACCTCGTCCAGAAGGTCCTCTGAGCGGTGCGCACGCTCGACGACCTCGACGTCGCCCACTGCCGCGTCCTCGTCCGCGTGGACTTCAACGTCCCGCTGGACGACGACGGGCAGATAGCCGACGACACGCGCATCCGCGCGGCGCTGCCCACCATCGAGCGCCTGCGCGAGCAGGACGCCCGCCTGATCCTGGCCGCCCACCTGGGCCGGCCCAAGGAGCGCGAGCCCGAGCTGTCGCTGCGCCCGGTGGCCGATCGGCTGGGGGAGCTGCTGGGCACGACGGTGGCGCTGGCCGACAACGTGGTCGGCTCCGACGTGCGCGTGGCCGCCGACGGGCTGCGCGACGGGGAGATCCTCATGCTGGAGAACCTGCGCTACGAGGCGGGGGAGACCGACAACGACCCCGACCTGGTCAGCGAGCTCGCCGGGCTGGCCGACCGCTACGTCAACGACGCCTTCGGCGCCGCGCACCGCGCCCACGCCTCCACCGAGGGCGTGGCCCGCGCGCTTCCCGCCGAGGCGCGCGCGGCGGGACTGCTGCTCCAGCGTGAGGTGGAAGCGCTGGAGGGCATCCTGCGCGACCCCGCGCACCCCCTGGTGGCCGTGCTGGGCGGCGCCAAGGTGACCGACAAGCTCGGCGTGATCACCGCCTTTCGCTCCGTGGCCGACTCGATTCTCATCGGCGGCGCGATGTGCTTTCCGTTCCTCAAGGCCCAGGGCCATGAGGTGGGCGACTCGCTGTGCGAGGACGAGGACGTCGAGGCAGCGCGCAAGCTGCTGGACGACGACGAGAACGGGC
>DASZCY010000201.1:0-2506 GCA_035942615.1 Solirubrobacteraceae bacterium
CCTCGGCGTCCGCGAGGACGGCACCAAGGAGCTGCTGGCCGTCGAGGACGGCTTCCGCGAGAGCACCGAGTCGTGGGCTGAGCTCATGCGCGATCTCAAGGCGCGCGGCTTGTACGAGCCCAAGCTCGTCTGCGGTGACGGCGCGCTGGGCCTGTGGGCGGCGCTGCGTGACGTGTTCCCGCACGCGGCCGAGCAGCGCTGCTGGGTGCACAAGATCGCCAACGTGCTCGACGCGATGCCCAAGCGCGTCCAGCCACGCGCAAAGACGAGGGTGCACGAGATCATGGAGGCCCCGACGCGCGCCGACGCGCGGGCGGGGTTGGAGGACTTCAGGCGCGAGTTCGACGCCAAGTACCCCAAGGCCCTCGCCAAGCTCGACCGCGACTGGAACGCGCTGAGCGCGCACTTCGCCTTCCCCGCCGAGCACTGGCGCCACCTGCGCACGACGGATGAAAATGTCAAGAGCCTGGTGGCCGAGGGTGGGCTGATTTCGCGGAAGAGGGGTTGGTCCGGGTGGGTGCTCGCAGGAGCGCAGACGGCGTTTATGAGCCTCGATCTCAGCGGCGGCGGGCTGGACCGGGCGGTTTCGGGCGCGCCAGAGCCTCGCCGGCGTCGCGGCGGATCGGGCGTGGGGTTCTCAGTGGGCGTTAGGCTGCGCTGTGGGCGTGGTCGACCCCCGAGCGAAGTGCAGGATCCGGGGCTGAGTCCTGCCGCGCAGCTGTTGCCCCATCTGAGGGCCTTGAGAGTCGCGCCCCATTGGCGGCGGCCACGCCCTCTCGGTGCGCCGGCGCCTTGGCTTGCCAGTCGGCGACGACTTGGCGGTAGGCGTGTTCGGCCTGCTCGGTCAGCGCACGCTCGCGGGCGCGGATCTCCTTGAGCGAGTAGCCGGCGGCCTTGCCCTTCTGCCCGCGCTTGGAAGGCATGCCGGCGCGCAGCTCGAGGCGGCGTATCTTCTGGGCCGTCAGTGATGGCCGCGCGAAGGCGTAGTCCTCGCCCTTGGTGATCAGGTGCCAGCACAGCACCGCGAGCTTGCGGGCCGTCGCGACGACGGCGACCTGCATCCCCCGCCGCGCTCGGACGCGCTCATAGAACGCGCGCAGCGGCCCCGGCGTCTTGGACGCCGCCCACGCGGCCTCGACCAGCATCCCGCGGGCGTGGGCGCGGCCCTGCTTGGTGATCCGTCCGTGGCTGGCCGGCTGGCCGCCGGACTGCTTGACGCGCGGGTTGAGGCCGAGATAGCTGACCAGCTTGGTCGGCGAGGCAAAGCGCCCGAAGTCACCGACCGCGGCCACGATCGACAGCGCGACCGTCGCGTCGACGCCGGGGATCGTCATCAGTCGCTTGGTGTCAGTGCTGCTCAACGCCACGCGCCCCAGCTCGGCGTCGATGAGCTTGAGCTCCTGACCGTGGAAGTCCAGCTGGCGCAACAGCGCGTCGGTCGCCTGGTGCTCATCGGCCGGCAGCCGCTGCTCGGCCAGCCAGCGCCGGCCCTTGTGACCGAACAGGTCGGCCGCCGGGCAGCGCGGGATTAGGTTGCGATGCAAGATCGCCTGGACCTGATTCTTCAGCCGGGTGCGCTGACGCACGATGTGGGCGCGACGCGCGACCTGGCGACGCAGCGCGTGCGTGGCGTCATCGGCCAGCCACACCCCCGGCAGGTAGTCACACGCCAACAGCTCGGCCAGCACCGCAGCGTCGACCTTGTCGGTCTTGACCTTGGCCTCAGCGATCGCCCGCGTCTTCTGCGGGTTGGAGATCACCACCCGCGCGACCTGGCCCTCCAGCAGCTTGGCGATCGCGTGGGTGTTGCACGTGGCTTCCAGCGCGACCTCGTCGGTCGGCGCCAGGCTGTCGGCGAAGGTCCGCAGCCCCTCCGGCGTGGCCGCCACCCGCCCCGCCTGGCGCACTCGGCCATCCTCCCAGACAGCGACCTGCGCGAACTCGCGATGGACATCCAGCCCAATGCATCTGCGCGTCACCGCTCACCTCCCTCTGCACATCGTGGACACGATGGGAGACGGCGGGCAAACGACACCTACGGATTCGCGCTCGCAGCGCATCCGGGCAAGTCGCAGGGGCGGCCAACTACTAACACGGGCTCGAAGCCCATCGAATAACACCGGCCTGCCCGACCGCGTTTGCTCCCGGACGCCCCTGTCCCAGACGGTCGCACCGTACTCACCGCCCCGGACGCCCAAGGCACCAAGACGATCTGCGGAAGCAGGCGGCATCTGGCCGTTTCATACGGGATACCAACCCGATCCAGAGCAGCTTCGCGACGGTCAAGCTGCGCACGCGCGTGCAGAAGGTCGCCGGCTCGAAGGCCGCAGCGATGGCAATGGCGTTCAAGCTCCTCGACGCCGCCAGCGAGCGCTAGCGGCGCTTCAACGGCCATGAGCTCGTCGCCGACGTGCTCGCCGGTTCGTCACCGTCGCCCACGCCTTCCTGACCTGCTGCCGCCTGCAACGCGCGGGGCCCCACGCCGCCCGCCCTCAGACAGCGGCAG
>DASZCY010000202.1:0-13139 GCA_035942615.1 Solirubrobacteraceae bacterium
GCAGCTGGAGATCATCGAGGTCGAGGTGGCCGAGGACGCCCCGGCCGTCGGGCTGCAGGTCGCCGACCTCAGCCTGCCCGACGGAGCGCTGATCATCTCGGTCCTCCCGCCCGGCGAGCGCGGGTTCGTGCCCAAGGCCGACACGGTGGTCAACGCCGGCGACGAGGTGCTGGTCGTCCTCGACCCGGGCCTGGAGGAGAGCATCACCGCGCAGTTCAACCCCAACGGCGCCGGCCGCTGAAGATGCTCGGCTACTCTGTCCGCGTTCCCTGCGGGGTCGTCTAACGGCAAGACTCCGGCTTCTGGTGCCGGCTATCGGGGTTCGAATCCCTGCCCCGCAGCTCAACTCGGCTCGACTAGGCCGCCGCCTGCTCCTGCCAGTCCCGGTGCAGGCGCCAGTAGTGACCGCGGGCGGCGAGCAGCTCGTCGTGGGTCCCCTCTTCGACGATGCGCCCGTGGTCGAGGACCACGATCCGTGCGGCGCCGCGGATGGTCGACAGCCGGTGGGCGATGACGATCGCCGTGCGGCCGGCCAGCAGGCGGCGCAGGCCGGCCTCGATGCGCCTCTCGGTGTGCAGGTCCACGTGGGAGGTGGCCTCGTCGAGGATGAGCAGGCGTGGGTCGGCCAGCAGCGCGCGGGCGAAGGCCACCAGCTGGCGCTGGCCGGCCGACAGCTGGATGCCGCGCTCGCCGATCTCCGTGTCCAGGCCGTCGGGCAGGGCGCGGACGAAGTCCGCGGCGCCGGCGTCACGCAGGGCCCTCCACAGGTCCTCGTCGCCGGCGTCGTCGCGGGCGAAGGAGACGTTGTCGCGCAGGGTCCCGCTGAACAGGAAGCTCTCCTGGGGAACGATGCCCATCTGGGAGCGCAACGAGTCCGCACGCACCTCGCGCAGGTCATGGCCGTCGACCAGCACGCGCCCCGAGGTGGGGTCGTAGAAGCGCGCCGCGAGCTTGACGAGGGTCGACTTGCCGGCGCCCGTCTGACCGACCAGGGCGACGGTCTGGCCCGGGGGCACGTCGAGCGAGACGCCGTCCAGCGCGCGCACGTCCTTGCCTTCCTCGCCGCCCGGGTAGGAGAAGACCACGTCCTCCAAGCGCAGCTCGCCGTGCAGCGGGCGCGGAAGGTCGCGGGCGCCGGGCGCGTCGACCAGGTCGGGCTCGGTATCCAGCAGCTCGAAGATCTTGTCCAGCGCCGCCATGCCCGACTGGTAGGTCGTGTAGAGCTGGGAGAGCTGCTGGATGGGGTCGAAGAACCCGTTGAGCGCGGCCACGAAGGCGACGAGCACGCCGACGGTGATGTCGCCCTGGATGGCCTGCAGGCCACCGAAGAGCAGGATGCCCATGGTGGCCACCGCGCTGAGCACCTCCACGCCCGGGAAGTAGGCCGCGTTGAGGTGGACGGTCTTCATGTTGGCCGCGCGGTGGTCCTCGTTGAGCCCCTGAAAGCGCCGGCGGTGGCGGCCCTCCTGGCCGAAGACCCGCACCACGCGAATGCCCGACAGCGTCTCCTGCAACGAGGCGGTGATCGCCCCGATCGTTTCGCGGGTGCGCGCGTAGGCGTCGGCCGAGGCCACCCGGAAGGCCAACGAGCCGAGCACCATCACCGGGATGACCAGGAAGCTCAGCAGGGCGAGCCCGACGTCGAGGAAGAGGAGGATGCCGATCGTGCCCAGCAGCGTCAGCGACGCCTGGAACAGGGTGGTCACGCTGTCGGTGACCAGCGAGTCCAGCGCCTGCACGTCGTTGGTCATGCGCGAGATGATCACGCCGGCTCGCCGGCGTTCGTAGAAGCCGACCGGCAGCTCCTGGAGGTGGCGGAACAGGCGCAGGCGCAGGTCGGCCAGCGCACGCTGGCCCACCCAGCCGACCAGGTAGGTCTGCGCGTAGGAGGCGACCCAGTACACGAGCGCGGCCACCACGAAGCCCACTACCACGAGGTCCAGCGTGGCCAGGTCGCCGGGCACGATGCCCTCGTCGATGGCCAGCTTGGCCAGCGGCGGGGGCGCCAGCGCGGCGGCCGTGGCGGCGATCAGCGCCAGGAACATGAGGGCGACCCGCCCGCGGTAGGGGCTCAGCAGCACGAGCAGGCCGCGCAGCTTGCGCCCGCGTCCGCCCGTGGCGCGCAGGCGCCGGCGCAGATCCTCGGTGCGCTCGCGGACGCGCTCCCGGCGATCGTCGACGGCGGCCATCAGCTCGCGATCTCCACTGCCGCCGGGGCCTCGGCCAGCTCCTGCTGGGCGATCTCGCGATATAGCGGCGAGCGCTCGAGCAGCTCCTCGTGGGTGCCGCGCGCGGCCACGCGTCCGGCCTCGAGCACGGCCACCTCGTCGGCCAGCGCAATGGTCGACAGCCGGTGGGCGATCACGAAGGTCGTGCGCCCCGCCATGACCTCGCCCAGCGCGGCCTTGATCTGTTGCTCGGTGGAGGCGTCCACGCTCGAGGTCGCGTCGTCGAGCACGAGCACGCGCGGGTCGGCCAGCAGCGCGCGGGCGATGGCCACGCGCTGGCGCTGGCCGCCCGACAGCGTCAGGCCGCGCTCGCCCACGCGGGTGTCGTAGCCATCGGGCAGCTCGCAGATGAAGCCGTCCGCCTGCGCGCGCCGGGCGGCCTCCGCGACCTTCTCGCGCGAGGCTTCGGGCCGCGCGTAGGCGATGTTGTCGTGCACGGTGGCCGAGAAGAGAAACGGCGCGTCGTCGACCACGGCCACCGCCCGGCGCAGGGCCTCGGGGTCCAGGTCGCGCACGTCGACCCCGTCGATCAGCACGGCGCCGGCCTGCGGCTCGTACAGGCGCGAGAGCAGGCCGACCAGCGAGGTCTTGCCCGCCCCGGTCGCGCCCACCAGCGCGAGGGTGGTGCCAGCCGGGACGTCGAGGTCCAGCCCGCGCAGGGCGGGCGCGGCGGCGTCCTGGTAGGTGAGCTCGACGCCGCGCAGCTGCACGTGGCCGGCCCCGTCGGGAAGGTCGCGCGCCGCCGGGGAGGTCGTGATGCGCGGAGCGCGGTCCAGCAGCTCGAACATGCGGGCCCCCGATGCGGTGGCCCGCTGGGCCATGCCCAGCGAGATGCCGAGCATGCGCATCGGACCGATGAGCATCAGCAGCAGCGCGTAGAAGGCGGTGAAGTCGCCCAGGGAGAGGCTGCCCGCGGCCACGCGCCGCCCGCCCACGAACAGCAGCGCAGCCAGGCCCAGCTGGGGCAGGAAGGCCAAAAAGGGGTTGTAGAAGGCGCGCAGGCGGTTGGAGACCATGGACTGGCCGAATACGCGCCCCACCGAGCGCTCGAAGCGTGCGTACTGGCGCGCCTCGCGGGCGAAGGCCTTGACGACGCGCACGCCGGAGATGTTCTCCTCGACGTCGGCGGTCAGCTCGGCGATGCGCTGCTGGACCTCCTGCAGGGCGGGGCGCGCGCGGAGTCCGTAGCGCCTGGCCACCAGACCCACCACCGGCACGGGGGCCAGCGCGATCAGGGCCAGGGTCGGCTGGATCACCAGCATGGCCACCGCGGCGAGCACGATGGTCAGCGTCGACTGGAGCATAAACACCAGCCCGTAGCCCAAAAAGAAGCGCACCGACTGCACGTCGACCGTCGCCGTCGACATGAGCTGGCCGGTCTGCCGGCGGTCGAAGAAGCCCAGCTCCAGGTCGAGCAGGTGGTCGTGGAGGCGCTCGCGCAGGTCGACCTCGACGCCGAGCGACACCCGCCCGGCGATCAGCCGCCGCGCGACGGTCAGTGCCAGGCGCGCCAAGCCCGCCGCGCCGACGGCCAGGGCCACGAGTTGCAGCGTGCGCCAGGCGCCGTCCTGCACCGCGTCCACCGCGCGGCCCGTCAGCCAGGGGATCAGCACGGTCATGCCGGTGGCCAGGGCGGCCAGGGCGCTGAGTAGCGCCACGCGGCCCCGGTAGGGGCCCAGAAAGCTCAGCAGGCGAGCGAACGTGGCCACAGAACCATCCTAGTTGCTTATGCAACCACTCTGTCGGGGTAGCCCCGCCGACGTGCACCCGCCCACCGGCCTGTGCGACCGCTGCGCTCACCAGCAGGTGGTGACCACCACCCGCGGCTCGCGCTTCTCGCTGTGCCGGCGCTCGCGCACGGACCCGTCCTACCCGCGCTACCCGCGCACTCCGGTGCTCGCGTGCGCCGGGTTCGAGCAACGACCTGCGCTTCACGAGGAGGAGCCGTCATGACCTTCGCCCTGGGCTATCCCCTACCCCGCGCCCGCGGCTGCTCGGTCAGGTGGCGCGCCTGAGGCCCGGGGCGCGAGATGAGTCGCGACCGGGCCCGTACCCCGCTATCCGATTCCGCGCTCGGCCAGCCAGTCCGCCACGACGGCGGGCGGGCGGTCCTTCCACTCCGAGCGCGCCGCGAGGCGCAGCAGGTCGTCGGGGTGGCTGTCCAGGTGATCGCGGCGGTGGGCGAGATAGAGGATCGTCGCGATGGCCATGGACACGGCCGGATCCTCGACCTCGGGGTCGACGGCCTCGGCCGCGGTGGCCAGGCGCCGATCCAGCGCGTCGATCGCGGTGATCGGCTCGTCGTCGTCCTCGAACTGGGACTCCAGCTCGCCCAGCTGCGCGTCCTCGCCGACCGGGTCGACCACCTCGACGGCCCGGCGCACCACCTGGGAGACGGTGACGGGCTGGGGTTCGGTGGGCATGCGGGCGATCTACCCCGGCGCCCGGGCGTTTGACCCCAAGCGGCCTGCGGTACTCGAACGGCTCGCACCGCGGCCGGGCGGGGGCTGAGCGGCCCCGTCCAGCAACTCGACCCATGTCGTTCTGTTAGGAGCGCGTGAAGACCGGTGAGCCCCTGAACCGAGCTTTAGGCATGCAGCGTATACCACATGAGCCCGCGCCCATCCCCGGGGAACCGCTCGGCTCCCGAGGGAAGGTTGCATGGGCAATCAGTCCGCGCTAGAATTCCTACTCCCCGAGTAGGAATGTGAAGAAGGAAGGGATGAACTTGATTCGTCGAGAGGACATCGTCCTCGAGGGCCTGGACAGCGTCGACCTGCTGCTGCGGGAGGCTTCCCGCTACCCGCTTCTCACCAAGGAGCAGGAGGTCGAGCTGGCCCAGCGTGTCGAGCGCGGCGACCTGGAGGCCAAGGCGCGCATGGTCAACGCCAACGTGCGCCTGGTCGTGTCGCTCGCTCGTCGCTACCAGGGTCAGGGCCTCTCGCTGGGCGACACCATTCAGGAGGGCATGCTGGGCCTGATCCGGGCCGTCGAGAAGTTCGACTGGCGCAAGGGCTACAAGTTCTCGACCTACGCGACGTTCTGGATCCGCCAGGCGATCCAGCGCGGGCTGGACAACACGGCCCGCCAGATCCGCCTGCCGGCCCACGTTGCCCAGAAAGTGCGCAAGCTGCGCCGCGTCGAGCGCGAGCTCACCGTGAAGCTTGAGCGTGACCCCACGGACGCCGAGCTGGCTGACGCCGCGGAGCTGGAGCTCGACGAGGTCGGCGAGCTGCGCACGCTGGACTACGAGCCGCCCAGCCTCGACCGCCGGGTCGGCGACGACGACGACGCGGCGACGCTCGGCGCGCTGCTGCCCGTCGAGGGCGCCGGACCGGACGAGGAGGTGGCCACCGCCGAGGTGACCGCCCGCCTGCGCGAGGCCCTGGAGAAGCTGCCCGAGCGCGAGCGTCGCGTGATCGAGGCCCGCTTCGGCACGGGCAACGACACCCGCCCGCTGGGCCTCAGCCGTCAGGAGGCCGACGCGGTGCAGGAGCGCGCGCTGGCCCGCCTGGCCGACATGCCTGGGCTCGAGGGTCTGCGCGAGGCCGCGTAGCTCATCGGGACCTGAGCAAGCAGTGGAGCACGAGGGGCCCCGGTTCGCCGGGGCCCCTCTGCATCGGTGGTCACTAGGCGTCCCGCCGGGGGGCCGGGCGCGCGCCCGTGCGTCGGCGGGCCACCAGCCCGCCGACGGCCACGACCAGTTTGGAAAGCAGAACCCCGATGACCAGATAGACGGCTGCCGCGATGGCGTAGTTGAGGGCGAAGGTGCCTTTGGGCTCGCCCTCGATGCGGAAGATGAAGCGGAAGGGATCGGCCAGAAAGCGACCGAGGTCGTTGATCGTCTGCACGATGGCGTTGAGCGGGTTGGCACCGGCCACGAAGAAGAGCACGGCGATGGCCAGGATGGCGATGACGATCGCCGTGAGCACGCCGATGACCTTCATGATGGTCGGGACCGCCACTGGCCAAGGCCAGTACCCGGGCGTGCCGCTGCGCATCCGTGTGCCTCCCGGCCGCCCGGAGGCCGACCTCAGCGGTGTAGGCACGGCGCCGGTGGGGGAGAGGCGGCGCATGAGCCGCGTGGGGATCGTGATCGCGTCGCGCGATCGCAAGGAGGAGCTGCTGCGCACGCTCCCCCGCCACCGGGCGCTGCCCGAACGCCCGCCGGTGGTGCTCGTCGACGACGCGTCGAGCGACGGCACGACGGGCGCGGTGCGCGAGCGCCATCCCGAGGTGCAGGTCATCGCGCTGGCGCGCAACGAGGGCGCGGCGGCGCGCAACCACGGGCTGCGCGCCCTCGACGTGCCCTACGTCGCGCTGTGCGACGACGACTCCTGGTGGCGCCCGGGCGCGCTGGCCCGCGCGGTGGAGATCATGGACGCCCACCCGGGCCTCGCCGTCCTGCAGGGCCATGTGCTGGTGGGCCCCCAGGAGCGCGACGACCCGGTGTGCCTGGAGATGGCCGAAAGTCCGCTGCCGCGCGCCGGGGGCCAGCCCGGCCATCCGCTGCTTTCCTTTGTGGCCTGTGCGGTGGTGCTGCGCCGTGAGGCGGCGTTGTCGGTGGGCGGATTCTCCACCCGGCTGCACATCGGCGGCGAGGAGGAGTTGATGGGCTGGGACCTGGTGGCCGGCGGCTGGCAGCTGTCCTACGTGCCCGAGGTCGTCGCCCACCACCATCCGCCGCCCCACGACGGTCGTCCCGGCCGGCGCGAGATCGGCATCCGCAACACCCTGTGGACCACCTGGCTGCGCCGCCCGGCGCGCGCGGCGGCCATGCGCACGCTGCGCGACGTACGCCGCTTCCCGCGTGACCGCACCACTGCGCGGGGCCTGGGCCGCGCGCTGGCCGGCGTGCCGTGGATCCTGCGTGAGCGGGCGGTCTGCCCGCCCCACGTTGAGGAGATGCTGCGCATGCTCGAGGACCAGCAGCTGCGCTCTGAGGCGCGCCGCTACCTGTAAGAAGGGCGGCGTCCCAGGACGCCGGGGGTCCCTCCCCCGGGAGGTTCGCCTAGGACCGCGTCGCCTCGAGGGCGAGGGTCTCGAACCCGCGCATCTCGTGGCCGACAGTATCGATGCCCTGGCCTTCGACGCGATGGAAGGCGGGATCGTCGCTGTGGCGGTAGGGGTGCCGGCGGACGTCGGTGAACCCCGCGTCGTCCAGCGCGCGGGCCAGGGTCTCCTGGTCGTATAGGAAGCGGTGCCCCCAGCCGCGGAAAGCCTGGTTGACCACCAGGGCGGAGGGTGCGCCCACCGACCCGGCGCAGAAGGCCTGCGCTGCCCAGTCGCGGTAGCACGTGGCGGCCGGGTCGTCGCCGTCGGTGGCCAGAGCGGCCACCCAGGCGAGGTCGGGCGTGGAGACGCGTATGCGCCCGCCGGGGCGAAGCACCCGCGCGCACTCACGCAGCATGGTGCGGCCCTGCTCCAGCGTGACGTGCTCGATCACGTGCTCGGCGAGCACGTGGCTGAGGCGGCCGCCGGGAAGGGGAAAGCGGCGCGTGACGTCGAGGTGAGCGGCGCCCTGGGCCGGGTGACGATCGGTGTTCAGCCAGCCGGCCGGCCACGCGCCCCCGCAGCCGAGGTTCAGGCGCGGGTGGCCCCCGCCGCGCAGATGGCGGCGCAGGCCCAGCGGAGTGCGCACCGGCGCGCCCGCCCGGTGCACGGCTCGCTCGATCCTGCGGCGGGGGCTCATCGCCCTGCGCCGGCCACGCCGATCGCCTCCAGCAGCTCCTCGCGCACGGCGGCCAGGCCGGCTCGTCCGCGGGCGGCCGCCGCGTGGGCTTGCTGGCGGGCTTCTGCGCTCAGCGACCAGGCCACCAGCTCGGACAGCTCCCCCGCGTCGGTCCCGTCCACGGTGCGAGCCGCGGGCCAGCCCAGCGCCGCCGCCTGCGCCGTGACCTTTGCGCCACCGGCGATGGGGTCGAGGGCGACGGCGGGCACGCCCGCGCGCAGCGCCAGCACCAGTCCGTGCAGCCGCGTGGTCAGCGCCGCGTCGGCGCGGGCCAGCAGGGACCCAAGCTGCGCGGCGGTCGAGCACGCCAGCGCCTCCTCGGCGTCCAGGCGGGTGTCGACGACCAGCGGAGCGATGTCGGCGCTCGCGACCACCGCGCGCACGAGCGCATCGGCGGCCTCGTGGCGCTGGCGCTCGCCGTACTCGGGCTGTGGGTGGGCGAGCACCACAGCGACCACCGGCACGCGGGCGTCGGGCGCGCCGAGGCTGAGGTCGGGTCGCGGAGGGGTCGGCCTGAGCAGGCCGTCCCGGGCCAGGACCACGTCGAAGGGCCCCGTGTCCGTCGAGGTTCCCACGGCGATCCGCGTGCAGTGAGCAAACGGGACGAGCGCCTGCGCCGCCCGGGGGGAGGCCGTCGGACCGCAGACCCACAGGACGTGGGTGTAGGCGGCGGGATCGACCGCCGCCGGGGCGAGCTGACCGTCGCGGCGAAAGCCCGCGGCCATGGCGACGTCGTGGGCGACGCCGGCCTCGGCCAGCCAGCGGCGCACGGCGTCGCCGGCAAGCGCGTCGCCGGCGGTGATCTCACCGTCCTCGGTTCCGAACCAGCCGGTGACCAGCACGCGCACGCGTGGGCTCTACCCGCGATCCCCGTGGGTCATAGAACGGCGCGACCGGTCGTCATCGCGGGGTGCGCTGGTACGGTCGCCGCGATGCGCACGGACGTGACCTTCGCCAGCGGCGCCGAGCGCTGCGCGGGCTGGCGCTTCACCGGCGAGGGCCAGGTGTACGCGGGCGGGCGCGGACGGCCGTGCGTGATCATGGCCCCCGGCTTCGGCACCACCCGCGACAGCGGCCTGGAGCCCTTCGCCGCGCGCTTCGCCGCGGCGGGCCTCGACGTGCTGCTCTTTGACTACCGCACCTTCGCCGACTCCACCGGCGACCCGCGCCGGCACGTGGACTGGCGCCGCCAGCGCGAGGACCTTCACGCCGCGGTGGCCTTCGCCCGGGGCCTGGACGGCGTCGACTCGCGGCGCATCGCGCTGTGGGGGACCTCGTACGCCGGCGGTCACGTCCTCAGCGTGGCCGCCGAGGACCCACAGATCGCCGCGGTCGTCGCGCAGGTGCCGGCCACCGACGGCCTCGTCGTGCTGGCCGCCAGCGCGCGTCATGCCGGGCCGGGCGCCCTGGCGCGCGCCACCGCCATCGCGATGATCGACGCGCTGGGTGCCCTGACCGGGCGCCCGCCCGTACGCATGCCGATCGTCGGCCCGCCGGGAACCCTGGCCGCCATGACCACTCCCGATGCCCTGCCCGGATTTCGGGCCATCGCCGGCCCGAGCTTCGTCAACGACTTCTGCGCCCGCGGCGCGCTGCTGGTGGGGACAAACCGCCCGATCACCCGGGCCGGCGACGTGCGCTGCCCGCTGCTCGTACAGGTGGCCGAGCAGGATTCGGTCGCTCCCGCGGCCAGTGCCCGCAAGGCCGCCGGCCGAGCGCCGCACGCGGAGCTGCGCAGCTACCCGGTCGGCCACTTCGACGTCTACCTGGGAGAGACGCGCGAGCGCGTGCTCGGCGACCAGCTGGACTTCCTCGCGCGCCACCTGGCCGCGGCCGGCAGCCGCGACCAGGTGGCCGCCTCACCCGGAGACCACTAGACCCCGGGCGCCACGTGGGTCTCCCCGGGCGGGTCGGCGGGGGTCTCGACGTCGCCGGGCGGCGCGGCGATCATCGGTCCCTCGCCCGAGGGGTCGAGGATCCCCTCCTCCAGCCAGCGGTAGCGGCCATCCAGCACGCGCTGGGCGAGGCGGTAGGCCTCGTCGTCGTCGTTGGCCCACAGGGTGTGGAACAGCGCGTCCACGCGCCGGCGGGCCTGCTTGGCGAAGAGGTCGGCAAGCTCGGCGGCCTCGTCGGCGCGCTCGGGCTGCTCGGTGCGCAGGGTGCCCGCGTACACCACCGCGGAGGCGATCGCGAACAGCTCGGCGCCGATGTCCACGATGCGCCCCAGGACGGCCTGCTTCCTCTCCAGCCTGGCCTGGTAGCGCGAGATCGCATAGAAGGTCGAGCGCGCGAGCTTGCGCGCGTGGCGCTCGGCGTAGCGCAGGTGCCCGGCCAGCGGGCCGTGGTGCTCGTAGGCGCCGGGCTTCTGACCCTCGCCGAAGGCCAATTGGGGAAGCCAGCGCGAGTAGAACCTCCCGGCCTCCACCGCGGCCTTGAGCTTGTCCTTGAGCTCCACCTCGGGCTCGAGGATGTCGCCGGCCACCTGCAGGTGCTGGTCGACCGCCTCGCGGGCGATGATCAGGTGCATGATCTCCGTGGAGCCCTCGAAGATGCGGTTGATGCGCATGTCGCGCATGACCTGCTCGACGGGAACCGGCTTCTCGCCGCGGGCGCGCAGCGACTCGGCGGTCTCGTAACCGCGCCCGGCGCGCACCTGCATCAGCTCGTCGATGATCTTCCACCCCATCTCCGAGGCGTAGAGCTTGGCCAGCGCCGCCTCGATGCGGATGTCGCGCTGCTTGTCGTCGGCCAGGCGCGAGGAGATGTCGAGCATGGCCTCCAGGCCGAAGGCGCCCGCGGCCATGTAGGCGATCTTCTGGGCCACGGCGTCGTGCCTGCCCACGGGCTGGCCCCACTGGACGCGCTCGGAGGCGAACTCGCGCGCCACCTTGGTCGACCACTTGGCCACGCCCACGCAGATGGCGGGCAGGGCCAGGCGCCCGGTGTTCAGCGTGCTCAGGGCGACCTTGAGGCCCTCGCCCTCGCGCGCGATGCGGTTCTCGGCGGGGACGAACACGTCGTCAAAGCGCGTGACGGAGTTCTCGATGCCCCGCAGGCCCATGAACGCGTTGCGGTGCTCGACGGCGATCCCCTCGTCGTCGTAGGGCACCACGAAGGCGGTCACCCCGCCGCGGTGGCCCTCGGAGCGGGGCACCTTGGCCATGACCACGACGACGTCGGCGATGGCGCCGTTGGTGGCCCACAGCTTGCGCCCGGTGATGCGATAGCCGCTGCCGTCCTCGGTGGGCGTGGCCAGCGTGGCCACGCGGGCGGGGTCCGAGCCGACGTCGGGCTCGGTGAGCAGAAAGGCCGACACGTGCGAGCGGCTGACCAGCGGCAGCCAGCGCCGCTTCTGCTCCTCGGTGCCAAACAGCGCCAGCGGCTCGGCCACGCCGATGGACTGGTGGGCCGACAGGAGGGTCGACAGCGAGGAGTGCCACGAGCCGGCCAGCACCAGCGCGCGGTTGTAGTAGAGCTGCGAGAGGCCCAGGCCGCCGTAGCGCTCGGCCACCTTCATGCCCATCGCACCCAGCTCCTTGAGCCCCTCGATGACCTCGTCGGGGATGCGCGCGTCGTGCTCGATGCGGGCGGGATCGACGCGGTCGACCAGAAAGGTGCGAAGCGCGCCCAGAAAGCGCTCGCCCTTCTCGGCGGCCTCGGCGTCCAGCCGCGGCTGGGGGTCGATGAGGTCCAGGCGGAAGCTGCCCAGGTACAGCTCGCGGCCGAAGCTGGGCAGCTTCCATTCGGTCTCGCGCGCGGCCTCGGCGACCTGCCGTGCCTCGCGCTCGCTGACGTTGGTGGCCAAGGCGAGTTGCTCCTTCAGGGACGGGGCCTGCGCGCTACCCGGCCCGGGCCGGGACCCAATCCCGTCAGCGCGCCAGCATCCGGTCCAGGGCCACCTCGGGATGCTCCCGGGCGAAGCGGTCGAGCAGCCACTGGCTGGTGAACAGGGCCAGGGGCGTGCCGTCGGGGCGGAAGAGCACGTCGCCGCGGTTGGTGGCGCGCAGGATCTCCCCGCCGGCCGCGTCGGTGCGCCGGGCGAGCTTCCACGGCGTCGGGTCCAGCCTCACGGTCGTCCCGAACTCGCGCTCCAGGCGGTCGACGGCGACGTCGAACTGCAGCGGCCCGACCCCGGCCAGCACCGGGTTGGGGTCGGCGCCGCGGTCGCGGCGCAGCACGTGCACCACGCCCTCCTCGCCAAGCTGCTCGATGCCCCGGTGGAACTGCTTGTAGCGCGCCGTGTCGCGGTTGCGCACCGTGACGAAGTGCTCGGGGGCCAGCGTGGGGATGGGCGGGAACTCCAGCGGCTCGTCGACGTAGAGGGTGTCGCCGACGCGCAGGTCGGCGGCGTTGACCACCCCGACCACGTCGCCGGGGAAGGCCTGCTCGAGGACCGCGCGTTCGTCGCCGAAGACCTCGTGGGCGTGGGCCAGGGAGAACGGTCTGCCCGTGCGGGCGTTGACGGCGCGCATGCCGCGCTCGAAGCGCCCTGAGCAGATGCGCAGAAAGGCCACGCGGTCGCGGTGGCGAGGGTCCATGTTGGCCTGCACCTTGAAGACCAGCGCGGAGAAGGGCTCGTCCAGGCGCCGCGGTCGCCCGTCGATGTCGGGGCGCTCGCGCGGAGGGGGAGCGATGTTCTCCAGGGCCTCGAGCAGCAGCGCGACGCCGAAGTTGGAGACCGCCGAGCCGAAGAAGACGGGCGTGCAGGCGCCAGTGGCGAAGCGGTCGAGGTCAAGCGGCGCGCCGGCGGCGGCCAGCAGCTCGAGCTCCTCCTCGGCGACCTGCCAGGCCTCGCCCTCGCGCGCGTGGGCCTGCTCGGCGTCGAGCACCTCCTCGGGAGCCTCGGTGGCCCCGCCCGCAGTGCGCGTGAAGCGGTGGAAGGCCCCGGTCGAGCGGTCGACCACGCCACGGAAGTCTCCGGGGACGCCCACCGGCCACGTCGCGGCCGTCGGGGTGATGCCCAGCACCGACTCGATGTGGTCGAGCATGGCCAGGGGCTCCATGCCCGGGCGGTCGTACTTGTTGACGAAGGTCAGCAACGGGATCCCGCGCGCGCGGGCGACCTCGAACAGGCGAAGCGTCTGGGGCTCGACGCCGCGGGCGGCGTCGAGCAGCATCACCGCGGCGTCGGCGGCGGCCAGCACCCGCAGGGTGTCCTCCGAGAAGTCGCGGTGGCCCGG
>DASZCY010000203.1:0-11155 GCA_035942615.1 Solirubrobacteraceae bacterium
GGCCAACCCCGACGACCGGGTCGCACGCGACGGCCCCGGCCCGCGCTTTTGGGTGGGCGAGGGGCCGCCGGCCTAGCCCACGCCGGCGGGAGGCGGCTCGCGCGCGATGAGCTCGACCTTGTCGTGCTGGCCGCGCACCGCGACGACCACCCGCAGTTCGAACCGGCGCGCACCTGGTTGGACGGCCTGCTGGAGTCCGGCAAGCCCTTTGCGGTGACCGGCCTCGTCGCGGGATCGTTCGTCCGCCTGGCCACCAATCGCAGGATCTTCCTCACGCCGACTCCGGTCGAGGACGCGTTTGCCTACCTGCGTGCGCTGCGCGACCAACCGGGCCATCTGACCCTGTCGCCCGGCCCAGGTCATCTGGAGCTCTTCGAGCGATCGTGCCGCACCGCGGATGCCATGGGCGATCTCGCGCCCGACGCACAACTCGCGGCCATCGCCGTGGAGCACGGCGGCGAGTTGATCTCCTTCGACCGCGACTTTGCGCGCTTTGCGGACGTGCGGTGGGCGCGCCCATGAGGCGCGCTCGCGGCGCAGCCCGCCATGGCGCGTCACGTCGTCGAAGCGCGTCGGCGTCCGCCGCGCCGGTCGGGGAACGGACGTTCGAGTAAGGTCAGGACGCAATGTGCGGGATTGTCGGGATGCATGAAACCAGCGAGCCCCAGCGCGGACGAGCCATGCTCGCGCGGCTCACCCATCGCGGGCCCGACGGGCAGGGCGAGAAGGCCATCGGCGACGCGTGGCTGGGCCACACCCGGCTGTCGATCGTTGACCTCGAGGGCGGCAGCCAGCCGCTGACCTCGGCCGATGGGCGCTGGTGGCTGGTCGGCAACGGCGAGATCTACAACCACCAGCAGCTGCGCGACGAGCTGGGGTCGGAGCGCTTCGTCAGCGACTCCGACAACGAGGCCGCTCTCCACCTGGTCATCGAGCACGGCCCCTACGCCCTGCGCCGCCTCAGGGGCATGTACGCGATGCTCATGGCAGCGGCCGACGGCTCCTTTGTGGCCTTCCGCGACCCCGTGGGCATCAAGCCCCTGTACTGGACGCCCCCGCAGTCCACGTTGGGCGACGAGGTGCTCTTCGCCTCCGAGCTGGTCGCCTTCGATCCTTCGATGCGCCCTTACGTCGAGCTCTTTCCCCCCGGCCACTTCTGGAGCCCCCAGGACGGCCTGGTGCGCTTCGCCCGCGCTGTCCCCGACGACCCGTCCCACCGCTTTTCACCTCCGGCGCACCCGGGGCAGCCCACGCCGCCCGAGTTGCTGGATGAGCTGCGCGACACGCTCGTGACTGCGGTGGGCAGGCGCATGATGGCCGACGTGCGCGTCGGCGTCTTCCTCTCCGGCGGGCTGGACTCCTCGATCATCGCCGCCATCGCCGCAGACAAGGCCCGCGAGCGCGGCTACGCGCTGCCGACCTTCGCGGTGGGCACGCCCGACAGCCCCGACCTGGCCGCCGCGCGCCTGGTGGCCGAGCGGCTGGGCACCGAGCACCACGAGCGCCTGTACACCCCCAAGGAGCTGCGCAGCGCGGTGCCCGCGGTCGTGCGAGCGATCGAGTCCTTCGACCCGTCGCTGGTGCGCTCGGCGGTGCCCAACTACTTTCTCTCCGAGCTTGCCGCCCGCCACGTCAAGGCGGTGCTCACCGGCGAGGGCGCCGACGAGCTGTTCGCCGGCTACGAGTACGTCGAGGATCTGACCGAGGAGGACGAGCTGCACCGCGAACTCGTGCGCACGGTGGAGAGCCTGCACGGCCTCAACCTGCAGCGCTGCGATCGCGTCACGATGGCCCACGGGCTGGAGGGGCGGGTGCCCTTCCTCGACCTCGACGTCATCGCGCTGGCCCTGGCCATCCCCGCCGGCTGGAAGCTGCGCAGCGACGATCGGCCCGAGAAGCTGATCCTGCGCGAGGCCTTCCAGGGCTGGGTGCCCGACGAGATCCTGTGGCGCAAGAAGGCGCAGTTCGGTGATGGCAGCGGCGCGGGCGACGTGCTGCGCCTCGAGCCGGCCGCCGAGGAGCGCGCCTACCGGCAGATCTTCTGCGAGCACCTGCCCGGCGTGGTGCCCGACCAGACGCTCACGCGTTTTGCCACGGCGTAGGGTGGCCACCTCAGCGGCCGGGTCGCCACCCTTCGCCCACCGCTCGCGTTAGACGTCGCCGCCCTCGTCGGCCAGGCGCGCCGCCTCGCGGACCAACAGCCCCAGGCGCGCCTCGCGCACGAGCGGCACCTCCCGGCGGCGGCGGCGCACGGCCAGCAGGTCGATCTCGGCGGTGACCAGGGCCTCCTCGTACTCGGGCGCCTCGCAGATGATCCGCCCCCAGGGGTCGACGACGTGCGAGCCGCCCCAGAAGCGCAGCCCGGCCTCCTCGCCGACGCTGTTGACGAAGACCACGAAGCACTGCAGCATGCGCGCGGTGAACACCGTGATGTCGCGCCAGTAGGTGCGCGAGTCGTAGCGCTCCGGGAAGCGGCTCTGGGACGAGGTGGTGGGCACCACCAGGACGCGCGCACCGTCCTGCACGGCCAGGTAGGCAAACGGGGTCTGCCACGCGTCGTTGCAGATCAGCGTGGCCATCCGCCCCCAGCGCGTGTCGAAGGCGCGCATCGACTGCCCGGGGGAGAAGAACTTGCGCTCCTCGAAGATGTCATAGGTGGGCAGAAAGAGCTTGCGGTGCACGTGGCGCAGGCCCACGGCGTCGTAGTAGCCCGCCGCGTTGTAGGTGTGCACGCCCAGGCCGTCCTCCTCGAAGCCGACCACCACGTCGGTGCCCGGCGCCGCGCGGCCGAGCTGGGTGAGCTGGGGATCCAGCGCCGAGCGCGAGGGGTCCTCGGTCACCTGGCCCAGGGAGTAGCCGGTGAGGAACAGCTCGGGGAAGACCACCAGGTCCGAACCCTCGGCACCCGCCTGCTCGGTCAGCTCACGGGCGCGAGCGACGTTGGCATCGACGTCGCCGAGCAGGCTGGCCGCCTGGGCCAGGGAGATGCGCAGCGTCGAGGGGGCGGGGGGCTGCACGGCCCCGGCGAGGCTATCGCGCGCCGCCCAAGGGGGTAGGCAGGGCCAGACGTGGCCGAGCGCGACACCTCAGAGGCCCCGGCCGCGCCTCGGAAGCGTCCCAGACGCCGCCCGCTCACCCCTACCGAGGACCGCGGGCCGGAGCGCGCGCGGGGGGGCGGTGGGCGGCGCGTCACGACCCGTGTCGCGCTGCTGGTCGTGGGGCTGCTGACGCTCAACTGGTTCATCGCCGGTGCGCTCCTACCCGACGAGCCCGAGCGCGCCGAGGTCCCCTACCGTCCGACCTTCCTGCAGGAGGTGGCGGCGGGCAACGTGGAGCGCATCGCTCCCGAGGGCGAGCGGGTGCGCGGCACGTTCGGCCAGCCCGTACGGGTCCCCGGGTCCTCCGAGGCCGTCGAGGTCGAACGCTTCTCGACGGTCATCCCGTCCTTTGCCGACGAGAACGAGCTCTCCCGCCTGCTGGAGGTCAACGACGTGACCATCAGCGCCCAGCCCGACGAGGAGGGCGCCGGGTTGCTGAACACCCTGCTGCTGTCCTTCGGCCCCGTGCTGCTGCTGGTGGGGATGTTCATCCTCTTCGCCCGCCGGGCGGCGGCAGGCGGAATGGGCGGCGGGGGCGCGATGGCTCAGATGGGCAAGTCCAAGGCGCGGCGCAGCGAGGGCGAGCACCAGGACGTGCGCTTTGGCGACGTGGCCGGCATCGACGAGGCCAAGGAGGAACTCGAGGAGGTCGTCGACTTTCTGCGCGAGCCCGAGCGCTACCGCGCGCTGGGCGGGCGGATCCCCCGCGGCGTGCTGCTCACCGGGCCGCCGGGCACCGGCAAGACCCCCTGGCCCGCGCAGTGGCCGGCGAGGCGGGCGCCCCCTTCTTCTCCATCTCGGCCTCCGAGTTCGTGGAGATGGTGGTGGGGGTGGGCGCCTCCCGGGTGCGCGACCTCTTCGGCGAGGCCAAGCGGGAGGCGTCGGCCATCGTCTTCATCGACGAGCTCGACGCGATCGGCCGCCGGCGCTCGAGCGCCACCGGCGTCTCGGGCGGCAACGACGAGCGTGAGCAGACGCTCAACCAGATCCTCACCGAGATGGACGGCTTCGAGCAGGGCGAGGCGGTCATCGTGCTGGCCGCTACCAACCGCCCCCAGGACCTCGACGAGGCGCTCATCCGCCCGGGACGCTTCGATCGCCAGGTGCCCATCGGCCCGCCCGACCGCGACGGCCGCCTGGCCATCCTGCGCGTGCACACCCGCTCGCTGCCCCTGGGCGCGGACGTGGAGCTCGAGCGTCTCGCGGCGATGACCCCGGGCATGACCGGCGCCGACCTGGCCAACCTGGCCAACGAGGCGGCCCTGGCCGCGGCGCGCCGCGAGCGAAGCGAGGTCACCTTCGCCGCCTTCGAGGAGGCCTTCGACCGCCTCGCGCTGGGGCGCCCGCGCGGCATCACCCTCTCCGAGGAGGACCGTCGACTGACCGCCTACCACGAGGCCGGCCACGCGCTGGTGGGCATGCTCACGCCGGGCTCCGACCCGGTGCGCAAGGTGACCATCATGCCCCGCGGACAGGCGCTGGGCGTGACCCTCGCCGCCCCCGACGATGACCGGGTCTCCTTCCGGCGCACCGAGCTAGTGGCGCGCATGCGCGTGATGCTGGGAGGGCGTGCCGCCGAGGAGCTGGCCTGCGAGGACATCACCACCGGCGCCGAGAACGACCTCGAGCAGGTCACCGAGATCGCCCGGCGCATGGCCGGGCGCTGGGGGATGACCGACCGGCTCGGCCCGCTCTCGCTGCTCCCGCGAGAGGCGGCCGCGTCGCCGCTGGACCCCTCCGCGGGCGGTGGCTCGGAGGACGCGCGCCGGCGCGTGGACGAGGAGGCCGAGCGGCTCGTGCGCGAGGCCCACGACGACGTGGTCGACCTCCTGGCCGGCCACCGCGAGCAGCTCGACGCGCTGGCCAGCGCCCTGCTCGAGAGGGAGACCCTCGAGGCCGACGCGGCCTACACGGCGGTGGGCATCAGGCACCGCCCCGGGCGCGTGGCCGAGCCGGCGGGCTGAGGCGGCGGAGGTGCCCTGCCCCCTCTAGGCCGGCTCGACCGCGCGCTGGGCCCGCGGGCCCACGCGGCGCAGCGTGGTGCCCGGCCAGCCGCTGCCATAGCCCACGAGCGCGATCAGGGCAGGCACGAGGATCGAGCGCACCAGGAACGCGTCGATGACCAGTCCCACGCCGACCAGGAAGGCCAGCTCGCGGAAGACCTGCACCGGCACCACCGCGGTGGCCGCAAAGGAGACCGCCAGCACGATCCCCGCGGCGGAGATCGCGCGCGACGCCCCCGCGCCCGCGGCGACGATGGCCTCGTTGAGCGGCCTGCGCCGCGCCTCGGCCCAGATGCGGCCCACCAGGAACACGTTGTAGTCCGAGCCCAGCGCGACGAGCAGGACGCCCGCCCCCAGGGGCACGAAGTAGTTGAGCTCCTCGTTGCCCAGGATCCCCTGGAAGAAGAAGACGGCCAGCCCGGTGGCCGCCAGCGGCCCCAGGGCGGCGACCGCGACGAGGTAGAGCGGGGCGACCAGGCCGCGCAGGAAGACGATCAGCACGATGGCCACGGCGGCCAGCACGGCGGGTATGACCCGCCCGATGTCCTCCACCGCGGCCTCCACGGTCTCCTGAGCCAGCGCGGTGTCCCCGGCGATCAGGGTTTCGGCCCCGGGCAGCCCCGAGGCCTCGAGGATGCCGGGCAGGCGCTCACGCAGGTTGGCCAGGCGACGGATGGCCGTGGCGCCCAGGGGATTGGAGTCGAAGATCACCACAAAGCGCGCGGCATCGCCGCTCGGGGCGATCACCGCTCCGAGGGGAGCGCCCGACGGGTTCAGCTCCGGGCCGAAGGCGGTGGCCACCCCGGCCTGGTTGGCCAGCACCGCGCCCAGCTGGTTCAGGGCCTCGCGCTGGCGGGCGATGCCCGGCTGCTCGACGACGATCACCGTGGGGGCGATCACGCCGGGGGCAAAGCCCTCGGTGACCTGGGCGTAGGCGCGGTGCGGGCCGCTGTCGGCGGGCAGGCCGCGGATGATCGGGTTGCCGAGCTCGAGCCACACCAGGCCGGAGGCCATCCCACCCAGCACCGCCAGCGTGGCCACCAGCGTCAGCGCGGGGCGCCGGACGATCACCTGCAGCATGCGCTCGTTGTGACCGCGCGGGCGATGGGCGGCGCGGTCGGGCCGCCGGCCCCGCGAGGGCCACAGCAGCGCCGGGCCCAGGGTCCCCAGGGCGGCGGGCACGAAGGTCAGTGCCACCGCCATGCCAATGAGCACGGTGAGGGCCATCCCCGGGCCGAAGGCCTGCAGGAAGCCCAGGTCGGCGACGACCAGCGAGCCGGTCCCCGCGGCCACCGCAAAGCCGCAGGCGAGCACGATCGGCGTCAGCTCGGCGGTGGTGGTGCGCGCGGCGCTGCGCCCGCCGGCACCCGGCGCCCGCAGGTGGCGCTTGAAGCGCGAGCTGTAGAAGAGGACATAGTCGGTGACGATGCCGAACAGCAGCGCCACCAGGATGGGCTCGACCTCCGAGGGCACGGACACCCCTGCCGCCTGGCCGATCACCGCCACCACGCGGATGGAGACCAGGTAGGCGATGGCCACCGCGGCGAGGTTGACCAGCGGGGCCACCAGCGAGCGGGTGTAGACGGTGACCGCGACGACCACGAACAGCAGCACCAGGCCCTCCATGAGGGGCAGGCGGTCGGTGATGATGTCGCCCGAGGCTTTGCGGGCGGGGATGGTCCCGGTGACCCCCAGCTGGGCCAGCGGCGGCGCCGGCTGGAGGTGGTCGAAGGCCACGCGCTCGGCCCGGTCGGTGCGTCCGGCCTGGCCCACCTCCGGGGGGAAGAGCATCGGCATGAGCGCGGTCGTCCCGCGCTCGCGCACGAAGGGCGCCTGACCGACGTGATTGGAGACCAGGTAGGCGCCTGCCGCACGCCGGGTGCCGGGCAGTTCGTCGAGGGTCAGCTGGGCGGTGCGCCGGACGAGCAGGCCGAGGCGGTCGAGGCTCATGCCCAGCGGGTCGCGCTCGACGACGAAGGTGCGGCTGATGAACGGGAAGGCGAACAGCTCGGCCGAGCGCGCCTCGGCCTCGATGGCCTCCGCGTTGGTGGGCACCAGGTCGCCCAGCCCTCCGGTCTGCGCCTGCTGGATGGTGGGCAGCGTGAGGACGATCACCACCGTGGCCGCGACCCACGCCACCACCACCGCCCAGCGCAGCCGCACGACGGCGGACGCGAAGGCGGCGCTCATGGGCCTAGTCGGCCCGGGTCAGGACGTCGCGGTCAGCGCCCTCCAGCTGGCGGTAGCTCATGGTGGCGAGCGACCGGCGCTGCAGCAGCCGGTCGAGCTCGGGCTCGTCCTGGGCTCGCTCCAGCAGGCGGCGCAGTGCCTGGCGCTCGCGCTCCATGGTCACGCGCGAGGGGAAGTAGAAGAGAAACAGCGCGCTCGAGGGGATGAGACCCACGGAGAGCCCCAGCAGGACGCTGAGGTTCTGCGCGCTGGTGCGCGCCTGCATCCCGCTGGCCTGCGTGCTGCGCCCGACCTCCTCGACCTCCCGGGCGGCCCGCCCGATCTGGCCGCCGACGAACGGCGCCCCGGACAGCCTGCCCAGCGCGCCGCCCACCTGCTCCACCCCCTGCCCGGTCTGCGTGATCGTCCGGCTGAGCGCAGTCAGCCCCCGCACCTCCTCGGCGACCCGCAAGCCGAGGACGATCCATACCACCACCCACACCACGGCGAGCCCATCGAGGATCCAGATCTTGCGTCCGAAGGGCAGCAGCCGGTCCATGGCGCGCATCCTTCCCCCTGCCCCGGTCGGTCACGCCGCGGTGGTCAGCCGGCGAGCGCAGCGGCGAAGACGTCGTACGTGCGCTGGTCGAAGAGCCAGAAGCGGGCCTCCTCGACCTCGGGGTGATCGGCCATCGCCCCGGTCGTCGCCTCGATGGCCACGGCCGCCGCCCAGTCGAGGGGATAGCGGTAGACGCCGGCCGAGAGTGCCGGGAAGGCGACCCGCCGGCAGCCGTGCTCGGCGGCCAGCTCGATCGCCCGCCGGTAGCACGAGGCCAGCAGCTGGGGCTCCCCCTGGTCGCCGCCGTGCCACACCGGCCCGACGGCGTGGATGACGTGGCGGGCGGGCAGCCGCCCCGCACCGGTGATCTTCGCGTCGCCGGTCGCGCAACCGCCCAGCGTACGGCACTCCTCGAGCAACTCGGGCCCCGCCGCCTGGTGGATGGCCCCGTCCACGCCGCCACCGCCCAGCAGGCTCTCGTTCGCCGCGTTGACGATCGCGTCCGCCTGGTCGTCGGTCGTGATGTCCCCGAGGTGCAGGGTGATCGCGGGCATGCGGGTGGCTTTCCCGGCGCGCGCCACGAGCAAGCTACTCCACGACCAGCCCGTGGCGGACGGTGTTCTCGGTGACCACGCGCGGCTCGGTGAACTGGAGCAGGTAGCCGGGACCGCCGGCCTTGGAGCCGATCCCCGAGCGGCGGTTGCCCCCGAAGGGCTGGCGGCCGACCATCGCGCCCGTCGTGGCGCGATTGATGTACAAGTTTCCCACCGGCGAACGGGCGATGACCCGCTCCACGGTCGCGGGGTTACGGGAGAAGAGTCCCCCGGTGAGCGCGAAGGGAAGCGCGTCGACCACGTCGCAGGCCGCCTCGATGTCCGCCACGACATCGACGGCAAGCAGCGGGCCGAAGATCTCCTCGTGGAGCACGGGCGAATCCCCGGGGAGGTCGGCGGCGATGGTGGGTGGGGCGAACCAGCCCTCGCCCGGAGCCTCATCGCGCTGGGCCACCAGTCGCCCCTGGTCGCCGGCCAGGTGCGTGCAACGGCGCACGCGCTCCTGGGCCTCCTGCTCGATCAGCGGGGGCACCTGGGTGGCGAAGTCGTCGGCCTGTCCGACGATCAGTGCCTCGGTGGCGCCGGCCAGGCGCTCGAGCAGCGTGCCGGCCACCGCCTCGTGGCAGAGCACGCGCGAGAGCGCCGAGCACTTCTGGCCGGCGTAGGCGAAGGCCGAGCGCAGAAGCGCGGGAACGGCGTCGTCGAGGTCTGCGTCCTCGTCGACGATCGCGCAGTTCTTTCCGCCCATCTCGGCCACGACGCGCTTGACGTGTCCCTGCTCGTCGGGTGTCTGGGCGGCGGTGCGCACGATCTCCAGGCCCACCGGGCTCGAGCCCGTGAAGGCGATCACGTGCACCCCCGGGTGGCACACGAGCGCGGCACCCGCGTCGCCGCATCCGGGCAGCAGCGCCAGCGCGTCGGTGGGCACGCCGGCCGTGTGGAGAATCTCGACCAGCATCAGCGCGCTGGCCGGCGACTGCTCGGCGGGCTTGAGCACCACCGCGTTCCCGGCGGCGAGCGCGGCCGCGGTCATGCCGGTGGGAATGGCCAGCGGGAAGTTCCACGGCGGGATGACCGCCACGATGCCCCGCGGTGCGTGGCGCATGAGGTTGCGCTCGCCGGGGGCCTGAACGAGGTCGGGCCCCGACTCGAGCTCGGCCGCACCCTGCGCGTAGTACTCGAGGAAGTCGATCGCTTCGCACACGTCGGCGTCGGCCTCGGCCCACGGCTTCGCGCACTCGCGCACCTGGAGGGCGGCGAGCTCGAGCCGGCGCCCGCGCAGCCCGGCGGCGCCCGCGCGCAGCACCTCGGCGCGCTCGGCCGCCGCTCGCCGGCCCCAGTGGCGGGCTCCCCGCGCCGCGGTCTCGACGGCCGCGGCGGCATCGTCGGCCGTTGCCCGTCCGGCGCGCGCCACCAGCCGCGAGGGCCGGCCGGGATCGGTCGAGTCGATCCCCTCGGCGCGCCCGCGGTCGCCGCCCACCACCACGGGCACGCTGAGCGGCAGCCGCGCCTCGAGCGCCTCCAGCGCGGCCAGCAGCGACGCGCGCGCCGGCGCGCGGCGCAGCTCGAGCGTGGGCTCGTTGACGAAGCTCACGGCGGCGCGAGCAGCTCCTCGAGCGGCGCCCCGCCGCGCCAGTCGTGCAGAAACGACTCGTTGGCGGTGTTCTCCAGCAGCCGACGCACGAGGTAGGCCATCCCGGCCATCAGGTCGCCCACGGGCGCGTAGGTGCGCACGCGCACGCCGCTGCGAGCCAGGGCGCGCGCCAGGTCGTCGCCCAGGCCCCGCAGCACCTGAACCTCGAGGTCTCGGTCATCGCCGCCGCTCAGGCGGTTGAGGGCGATCGC
Organism: Solirubrobacteraceae bacterium; assembly: GCA_035942615.1. Lineage (GTDB taxonomy): Bacteria > Actinomycetota > Thermoleophilia > Solirubrobacterales > Solirubrobacteraceae > Siliceabacter. The sequence continues at coordinate 10,229 of DASZCY010000203.1, forward strand.
GTGGGAGATCGAGCGCAGGTTGTGCGAGGCGATCATCACCCGCGCGAGCGGCCTGGCGTCCAGCAGGCGGCGGGTCAGCCTCTCGTAGTTGCGGTCGCAGTCGGCCTTGGACTCGAACACCGGCGGGCGCCATCCCTGCTGGCGGGCCTCCACCACCTCATGGTCCCAGTAGGCGCCCTTGACCAGGCGCACCCCAAGGGGCACCTCCCGCCGGGCCGCCCGCGCGCGGTCGAGGATCCGCTCGAGCTGGACGGGCGACTCGCGCAGGTAGGCCTGCAGGACGATCCCCGCGCTCGGACCGGCGCGGAACTCGTCCTCCTCGAGGAGCGCGAAGAGCAGCTCCTCGGTGGTCTCCAGCGCGTCCACGGACTCCATGTCGACGTGCAGATGCGCTCCCGCCTCGCGCGCGGCGCGCAGCAGGGGGCGCAGGCGCCGGGCGGCGTCCTCCTGGCCCACCTGCGGTGCCTCGGGGCGGATCAGCGGCGTGAGCGCGGTGACCTTGACCGAGAGGTTGGTGCGGGGGATCGGCCCGAGCGAATCGCGCTCCAGCCCCGGCCGCTGCGGCCAGTGCACCGCGGCGCGCGCCAGCGTGGCGATCGCGTCGTGGCAGCGCTCGGCGTAGCGGTCGGCCTCTGCCTGGGTGACGGTGGCCTCGCCGAGGAGGTCGAGCGAGGTTCCGATTCCCTCCCGCCACGAGCGCTCGATCGCGCCCAGCGCGGCGCGGGGAGACTCGCCCACGATGAAGCGGTGTGCCATGTGGCGCACCCCGGCGGCGGCCGCCGCGCCCAGCGCCACCCGGCCCGCCTTGGTCTGGGCCGCGCGCATCGCCGCGTCGAGCGGGGCCGGCCGGTCGTCGACCTCGTCGAGGTAGCCCTTCAGGTGACCCGCCAGGTCCTCGAGCGAGCGACAGGCGGGCGTGACGTCCAC
>DASZCY010000204.1:0-14514 GCA_035942615.1 Solirubrobacteraceae bacterium
CCCCAGCGCCGCGTTGAGGCTCGGCCCGTCGACGTGGGTGCGCACCGTGCGCACCCCCGGCGCGGCGGCGGGTATGAGCACCAGCACCAGCAGGCCCCACGGCGAGTAGAGCACCGCCACGGGCAGGAGGACCGCGAAGGCCCCGTAGACCATCGCCGCGAAGGCCATGCGGGCGCGGTCGCGCCCCAGGCGCACCGCCAGGGTGCGCTTGCCCGCACGGCGGTCGGTGTCGATGTCGCGCACGTTGTTGACCACCAGGATGGCCGCGGCCAGCAGGCCGACGGGGACCGCGAAGGCGAAGGCATCGGCCGGCCACCGCTCGAGCTGGGCGAAGGCCGAGCCGGCGACGGCGGCGACGCCGAAGAAGAGGAACACGAACACCTCGCCCAGACCCTCGTAGCCGTAGGGCCGCGGCCCGCCGGTGTAGAGCACGCCGGCGGCGATGGACAGCACGCCCACCACCAGCAGCTCCCAGCCGGCCACGGCGACGAGATAGATCCCGCACAGGATGGCCAGGCCGAAGGTGACGTAGGTGGCCACCAGCACCCTCTTGGGGGGGACCAGGCCGCCCGCGGTCACGCGCACGGGACCTAGGCGGTCCTCGGTGTCGGCACCGCGGCGCGCGTCGGAGAAGTCGTTGGAGAGGTTGGTGCCCACCTGGATGAACAGCGCGCCCAGCAGGGCGGCCAGGAAGGCGCCCGCGCGGAAGGTCTCGCCGGTGACCGCCACCGCGGTGCCCACCAGCACGGGCGCCACCGCCGCGGGCAGCGTCCGCGGGCGGGCGGCCATGAGCCAGACCCTCACGGGCGGCGGGGAAACCGCGCGAAGTCGGGCTGGCGCTTGGCCTTGTAGGCCTCGCGGCCCTCCCGGGCCTCATCGCTTGCGTAGAAGAGCAGGTTGGTGTCGTGGGCCAGCTGCTGGAGGCCGGCCAGCCCGTCCTCCTCGGCGTGGAATCTGGCCTTGAGCAAGCGCAGGGCGAATGGGGAGAGGGCGAGCATCTCCCGACACCACGCCACGGTCTCCTCCTCGAGGCGCTCGAGCGGCACCACCGCGTTGACCAGCCCCATCTCCAGGGCCTGGTGGGCGTCGTACTGGCGACAGAGGAACCAGATCTCCTTGGCGCGCTTCTGGCCGATCTGGCGGGCCAGCAGCGAGGCGCCGAAGCCGCCGTCGAAGGAACCCACCCGCGGGCCGGTCTGGCCGAAGCGGGCGTTGTCGGCGGCGATCGTGAGATCGCAGCAGACGTGCAGCACGTGCCCTCCGCCGATCGCGTAGCCGGCCACCATGGCCACCACGGGCTTGGGCAGGCGGCGGATCTGCACGTGCAGGTCGGTGACGTGGAAGCGCCCCACGCCCGATCCTGGCTCGCTCTCGTAGCCCTGGTCGCCGCGCACGCGCTGGTCACCGCCCGAGCAGAAGGCCCGGTCGCCCTCACCGGTGAGGACGATCACCCCGACGGCGGGGTCCTCGCGCGCGCGCGCGAAGGCCCGGGTGAGCTCGACCACCGGCTGGGGGCGGAAGGCGTTGCGCACCTCGGGGCGCGCGATGGTCAGCTTGGCGATGCCCTGGGCGGGTGGGGTCGACGTCTCGTAGCGGATGTCCTCGTACTCGCCGGCGGGCGTCCAGGTGACGGGCATCCCGGCAGGCTACTTTCCGCCTGATGCTCGTCGAGTCCTGGCTGGTCCGCGCGGCGCGCACCCGCCCGGACCATCCCGCGCTGGTCACCGCGCAGTCGACGCTCACCTACGCGCAGCTGCTGGCCGCGGCGCAGGCGGCCGACCTGCCGGCCGGGGCGGGGGAGCGCGTGGCGCTGTCGCTGCCCGTGGGGGAGGGCTTTGCCGTCGCGCTGCACGCGTGCCTGCTGCGCGGCGCGGTGGCCGTGCCGGTCGACGCGCGCCTGGGGGAGGTCGAGCGCTCCGCGCGCGAGGCGGCGTGCGCGCACGCGGTGCGCGAGCCGCTCGGGGCCGGCTCGCCCTCCGCCCCCGCGACCAGCCACGACCTCTCGGCGCCCGCTCTCGTCGTGCACACCTCGGGCTCCCGCGGCGCCGGCACGCCGGTCGAGCTGACCTTCGCCAACTGGCTGTGGAGCGCGCTGGGCTCCTCGGTGGCCCTGGGCCACCCGCGCGAGGAGCGCTGGCTGTGCGCGCTGCCCCTCAGCCACGTCGGCGGCCTGTCGGTCCTGCTGCGCGCGGTCATCGGGACCACCACGGTGGTCCTCCACCAGCGCTTCGGCACCGACGCCGTCCTGGGCGAGCTGATGGGGGTCGGCGGCCCCACCGCGGTCTCCCTGGTTCCCACCACCCTGGCGCGCCTGCTCGACGCGGGGCTGCGCGACCCGCCGGCGCTGCGCGTGGCGCTGACCGGCGGCGCGCCGATCCCCCCGGCGCTGCTGGAGCGCGCCCGCGCGGCCGGCGTCCCCGCCGTGGCGACCTACGGGCTGACCGAGGCCTGCTCCCAGGTGGCCACCGACGGCGCCCCGCTGTTCTGCACGCGGGTGCGCATCGAGGGGGGAGAGATCCTGGTGGCCGGACCTACCGTCGCCCCGGGCGCCGTGGACGCCGACGGCTGGCTGCACACCGGCGACCTGGGCACGCTGGACGCCGAGGGGCGCCTCACGGTCACCGGGCGCGCGGCGGACATCATCGTCACCGGAGGGGAGAACGTCGCCCCGGGCGAGGTGGAGGCGGTGCTCGAGGCCCATCCCGCCGTGGCCGAGGCGGCGGCGCACGGCCGACCCGATCCTCAGTGGGGGGAGGCCGTGGTGGCCACCGTGGTGCTGCGCGCCCCGGCCGGCGAGGCCGAGCTCATCGCCCACTGCGCCGGGGCCCTCGCCACCTTCCAGGTTCCCAAGGCCATCGCGTTCGTCGACGCGCTCCCGCGCACCGCCTCGGGCAAGGTGCGCCGAGGCGAGCTCGACCGCCGGGGCCCGCGCGCCGGGCAGGACGGCTGAGGAGGCACGGGGCAGGCCGGGTCGGTGCCCTGGCGCGGCATGCGTCAAGATCTCACGGTGCGCGCACTGCGGTCCCAGCTCACCCCGGTGTTCGTCGTGGGCGTCGGTCTTTCGCTGGTCTTCGTCCTCTGGGCGGCCCTCTCCCCGCAGGGATTCACCGCGGCGGGCACTTCGGCGCAGTCGTTCACCGTGGAGCGCTTCGGTTGGCTGTACCTGGCGGCGACGACGTTCTTCGTCGGGTTCGTGATCTTTCTCGCGGCCTCTCGCCGCTACGGGCATCTCAAGCTCGGCCGCGACGACGAGAAGCCCGAGTTCAGCCGGGTGTCGTGGTTTGCCATGCTCTTCCAGGCCGGGATGGGGATCGGCCTGGTCTTCTGGGCCGCGTCCGAGCCGCTGGCCCATTTCGCGGCCCCGCCCTACGGTCTCGCGCCCCCCAACACGCCGGCGGCGGGTGACATCTCCCTGCGCTACACGTTCTTCCATTGGGCGCTGCACCCGTGGGCGATCTACGCGGTGGTGGCCCTGGCCATCGGCTACTTCAACTTCCGCCTCGGTCGCTCGGGCCTGCTCTCCGAGGTCTTTCGCCCCCTCCTCGGGTCCCGGGTCGACGGCCCCCTGGGGCGGGCCATCGACGTCCTGGCCATCCTCGCCACGCTCTTCGGCGTCGCGGTCTCCCTTGGCCTCGGGGCTCTGCAGATCGCCAGCGGGCTCAACTACCTGTTCCTGATTCCCAACACCGTTCCCGTGCAGATCGCGATCATCGCGATCACCACGGTCGCCTTCATCGCCTCCGCGGCCACGGGGATCAACCGGGGGATCAAGTGGCTGAGCAACGCGAGTCTCGTGCTCGCCGGGCTGCTGTTGCTCTTCGTGCTGGTCACCGGACCGACCGTCGTGCAGCTCGACGCGTTCACCCAGGGCCTGGGCAGTTACGTGGGAGACATCATCCCGATGAGCTTCCGCCTGAACGCGTTCGCCGAGGAGACGTTCCCCGCGGAGTGGACGCTGTTCTTCTGGGGGACCTGGATCGCCTGGGCGCCGTACGTCGGCTCGTTCATCGCGCGCATCTCGCGCGGGCGGACGATCCGCGAGTTCGTCATCGCCGTCCTGCTCGTGCCGAGCGTCATCGGGATCGGGTGGCTCGCCATCTTCGGCGCGGGGGCGATCGAGCTCGACAAGGGCCTCGGCGGCGAGCTCAGCCGCGTCGCATCCAGCGACGAAGCCCGGGGGCTGTTCACCTTCCTCGATCAGCTTCCCCTCGCCCTCGTCGCCTCGCTGCTGGCCATCGGGCTCGTGTTCGTCTTCTTCGTGGCCGGCGCCGATGCCGGGACCATCGTCCTCGGGCGTTTCTCGACGAAGGGGATTCTCAACCCGGGGCGGCCGGTGCGCATCGTCTGGGGGATAATCATGGGCGCGGTCGCCGCGGTGGTCATCGCGGCGGGAGGTCTGGACGGGCTGCAGAGTGTGTCGATCCTCGCCGCCCTGCCCTTCGTGGTCCTGCTCTTGACGATGTGCTGGGCGCTGCTGCGCGCCCTGCGCGAGGACGAAGCGGTCAGGGATGCGGCCGCGGTCAAGACGCGAGAACCCGCGGGCGCGCCACCTGTCGCCGCGGAGGAGCGCTAAGGGCCCTCTGGACCTCCTCGAGGGGGACGGCCGGGCGGGCGGAGCACCGTCCGGCTTGTCCGCCCGCCTGGATCGGGTAGCGCAGGCGCATGCTCGCGCCGGTCTGGGCCGCACTCGGCGGCGGTCTCGTGGCCCTCGTCGCGGCCGACATCGCCACCACGGTCCTTCATCCCACGCTGCAGGGGCCGCTGACCCAGGCCACCATGCGCGGGAGCTGGTGGCTGGTAGATGGGGTGAGTCGCCGCCTGGGCCGTGCGGCCCTGCTGAGCGCCGGCGGACCGCTCGCCATGCTTGCCATGGTCGGCATGTGGGTTCTGGGTATCTGCCTCGGGTTCGCGCTCGTCTACCTGCCGTGGATCGGGGGCAGTTCTCCTACACGCCGTCGGTGGTCTACGGCGACAGGGGCGTGGTGGAGGCGCTCTACGTGAGCGGCATGATGGCGACCACGGTGGGCCTGGGCGATGTCGTCCCCCAGAGCGATGCCTTTCGCGTCCTGGCCGTGGTCGAGGCGGGGGCCGGGCTGGCGACCTTCACGGCCGCGATCACCTACCTGATCTCCGTCTACCCGCTCATATCCGATGTGCGGGCGACCGCGCGGGTCACCGCGACCGGGGCGCCGGATGCCGAGGGCGCCACGGGCCTCGCCCTCCACGGCGGCCAGGCGGAGCTGGGCCGGCTGCAGCGCGGGCTCGTGAAGTTCCGCGAGGACACCAACCGCTTTCCGGTCCTCTTCTACTTCCGCAGCTCCGACCCCACCGAGAGCTTCGTGGCGCTGCTGCGGGGCGCCGCGCTGGTCTGCCTGCAACTGCGGTGGGGCCTGCGGGCGTCCGCGGTCCCCTACGCCCCGCTCTTCGCGGCGGGGTTGGAGGACGCCCTGAGGCGCGTGGCGGAGGACTACGCGGGGCGCTTCGCGGACCACGACCTCTTCCGGCCGCTCGACGCCGAGGACGCGGAGGCGCGACTCGCGCGCCTCCGCGCAGCGGCTGGGCAGGTGTCTCCCGACGCGGCCGTATCCTCCGGCGCGCCCCCGGAGGGTTTCTGCGAGCTCGTCGGGACTCTCGATGCCCTCCTCGAGGACCTGGCCCGGTGGCAGCGCTATCCCTACCAACCGCTGCTGGCCGAGCGCGCCTGACAGAGGGAACGTCCGCTCATCATCGCCCAGCCCTTCGGCGTCAAGGCGGCCCGGGCGCTCGACCGCCTCACCGTGGAGGTCGAGCTGGAGCTGCCCGCGGTGACCTTCCCCGAGTCGGTGGCCGGCGCCGTGCTCATCACCCCCCGGCACGTCTGTCCTCCATCGACGACGCCCGGGCGGCCCAGGACGCCGGCGGGAGGCGCTCGGCGGCTCGCGGGTCGAAGGCATACTGCTCCACGTCGGCATGGAAGGGATGGGGCGGCGCGTCCGTCAGGACGCGTGAGGAAGCTCCGCGCTGGGGCGCGGTGGCGGTGCCCCGCCACCCGCGGGCAGGTATCCCCAGGCCTCGCTGAGGGCACGCAGAGCGGGCGGGACGTCCTCGGGCGCCGGGAGGGGCGCCGGGGGCTGCACCCGCCCGGACTTGATCTTGTCCTTCCAGTCCCCCAGCCCGGGGCGAAACCGGCCGTGGTCAAAGCGTCCGTAGTCGAGCATCCGGGGCTCCCAGCCGACCCTCAGGAAGGTGCACAGGCGCCGGGCGACGGCCTCGGTGTCGGTGGCCACCTCCTCGTAGCGGACGGTGAGCCCGTCGTACGTGCTGCGGGCTTGCTCCAGCGCCTCGCCGTAGCGCAGCACCATCGCGGCGTTCTGCTCGGCCGTGTCCTGCGGGCGCACGTCCTGGCGCGACCGCGCGATCTCCGCCGGGTGGCGCAGCAGGAAGATGAAGCGCGCATCGGGCCAGCACGTGCGGATGCGGTCGGCGATGAAGACGTCGTTGGGGGTCTTGTTGACCAGCAGGCGCTTGCCGCTGGCCTGCAGTTCGCGGTGGAGCACCCGATCCCACAGGAGGTGCTCCAGGCGGGGGACGTCGAGGCCGATCTCCATCAGCGACCGCTCGGCGTATCTCGACTTGAGCGCCACGGCCAGGTCGCGCAGGTGCAGCTCGGGCGGGGAGTGGATCTGCGAGTGGCTGTCGAGCAGGACGCGCAGCAGCGTCGACCCGGAGCGCACGGTGCACAGGATGAAGGCCGGAGCCTCGAGCAGCCGGTCGCCCCGGCGCGGTGGTCTGCCCCGCGGCACGGCCCCCGCCCTGCGCAGCTCGAAGCCGGTGGCCCGCGACAGCGCGGCGTTGACCGTTCGCCTCCACGTCACGGCCGACAGTCTACGAGCGCCCCCCGCGGGAGACTCGGTGCCCGCGAAGGTCCGGGACGACCGCTATGGTCGGTGCGCCATGGCCACCGCCTCTTCCACGACGGCGGCCCCGGTCGCGCTGCTACGTGCGCTGCCCAGGAGGGTGGGCCGCGCGCTGCCGGCCACGGCGACCATCGTGGGCGTCGCCGCCCTCCTGCGCGTGCTCTACGAGCCGGCGTTCCTCAACTACGACGCCCGCTACTCGCTCATGTGGGCCCGGGACCTCGGGCGCGGATTCCTTCCCGACTACCTGACGGCGTTCGCGCCCACGCCCCACCCGTTCCAGACGGCCTTCAGCTTCCTCGTGCTGCCCTTCGGCGCGGGCGCCGACCAGGTCATCCTGACGCTGGCGCTGCTGTCCTTCGGGGCCCTGGCGTGGCTGGTCTACCGCCTGGGAGCGGAGATCCACTCGCCGTGGGTGGGGACGACCGCGGCGATCGTGGTGGTCACCCGCCCAGCGCTCGAGCGCTACGCGCTCATCGGCTATCAGGACCTGGCCTTCGCCGCCCTGATCGTCTGGTGCGTCCTGGCCGAGACGCGCTCGCCCCGCCGCGGGCTGCCGGTGCTGGCCGCGCTGGCGCTGGCGGGCCTCATGCGCCCCGACGCCTGGGTGCTCTCGGGCCTGTACGTCCTCTATCTGTGGCCGGTCAGCGCGCCGCGCCGCCGCGCGGCTCTCACCGCTGTGGCGCTGGTCGCCCCGCTGCTGTGGGCCGCGCAGGACTGGCTGGTGACGGGCGATCCCCTGCACTCCCTGCACGGGACCTCGGGGGTGGCCGAGCAGAAGGGCCGCACCAACGACATCCTGCGGGCCCCCTACCAGGCGGCCTGGTACTTCAAGCTTCTGCTGCTCGCCCCGCTGCACCTCGTGGTGCCGGTCGGGCTGGTCTTCGCCTGGCGTCACGCACGCCGGGCGGGCGTGCTGGTGGCGGCGGCCACGGCGATCACCGCGGTGATCGTCTTGCAGACCGTGCTGGGCCTCCCGCTCATCACCCGCTACCTGGCCACGCCGAGCGTGCTCCTGACGGTGATCTTCGCCCTCGCCGTCTTCGGCTGGCTGCGCCTGCCGCGCGGTCGCGCCCGGCTGGGGTGGGCGGCGGTGGGCGGAGCGTCCCTGGGGGTCACGCTCGGGTTCCTCCCGGGGCATGCGGGGAACGTGAAAACCATCGACACCTACGTGGCCCTCAGCACGAAGGTGTACGGCGACCTGCGTCTCGTCGGCCAGGACCCCGCCGTGCGCGAGCGCTTCGCCGCCTGTGGGCAGACCCTCTCGACGATCGGCCACCGCCCGGTCCCAGATCTGCGCTACTGGCTCGACGCGCCCCCCGGCTCCATCCGGGTGGTCGAGGGTCAGGTCAGGCGCGTCGGGCCGCTGGTACTCGTCCCCCGCAACGCGCCCCAGGTCTGGCGCTACTACCGCGAGCGCTTCTCCCAGGTGAAGCTCCCCGCGGGGTACCGCCCGCTGTACGTCAACGATTCGTGGAGCGTGCTCACCGCTCCCGGCTGCGGGTCGGGGATGCTGCCCGTGGCGCCCGGCGGCGCGGGGCTCCAGCAGGAGTCCTAAACGTCCTCGGTGGTGACCGCGTCCTCGCGGACATCCACAAAGCTGGTGTAGGCGTCGACCACGGCGTCGGGCTCGCCGGCCATCTGCAGCTCGCCGCGATGGATCCAGATGGCTTCGTCGCACAGGTCCCGGATGCTGCCCAGAGCGTGGCTGACCAGCAGGATCGTCCGATCCTGCCCGCACAGCTCGCGCATCTTCTCGAACGACTTGCGCCGGAAGCGCGCGTCCCCCACTGAGAGGGCTTCGTCGATGATGAGGATGTCGGGCTCCATGTTGACGGCGACCGAGAAGGCCAGCCGCCCGTACATGCCCGAGGAGTAGGTGCGCATCGGCATGTCCATGAACTCCTCGAGCTCGGAGAAGGCGACGATCTCCTCGTACTTGGCCTGCAGCTGCCGGCGACTCAGTCCGGCCGCCAGCCCGCCCAGCACCACGTTCTCCCGGCCGCTGAGCTCCCGGTTGAACCCGACGCCGAGGGCGAGGAGCGTGCTGACACGGCCACGCACCTCGATCCGTCCCTCGGTCGGCGGCAGGATGCCCGCCACCGTGCGCATCAGCGTCGACTTCCCCGCGCCGTTGGCACCGACCACCCCGAGGACCGTCCCCTTGGGGACCTCGAAGGACACGTCCTTCAGCGCCTCGGTCGTGCGCACGGTGCGCTGGCGGCGCCCCAGGCGCAGCAGCGTGCCGCTGAGGGTGGGAGCGCGCTCGATCGACGTCCGGTAGGTCACCGAGACGCCGTCGACGGTGATGCTGGGGGCATCAGAGACGGACGGCAAACTCCCGCTCCCGTGTCACGAAGAACAGGGCTCCGGCCACCACCAGCACGACGGCCCAGGCCAGGCTCAGGCCGAGGACGTCGCCACTGGGAGCATGCCCGCTGTTGAGGACCTCGCTCCAGGCCGTCAGCGGCGGCCCGAGCGGGTTGATGAAGAGAATGGCGCGGTAGCGCTCGGGGACCTCCTGGGCGTAGTAGAGCACCGGGGAGATGTACAGCCACACGCGCAGCACGTAGGGCAGGAAGCTGGCCAGGTCCCGGAAGTACACCTGCGCGGCGGCCACCAGCATGCCCACGCCCGCCGCCACCAGCGCGAAGAGCGCCACGAGGGGCAGCACCCACAGCAGGTGCCAGCCCACCGGCAACCCCGAGAGGACGTGGATGGGTATGTAGACCACCACTGTGGGGAGAAAGCGCTTGAACGCCGTCAGCACCGCCGACAGCGGCAGCAGGACGCGCGGGAACGGGGTGTTGAGGATCAGCCGTCCCGCCGAGACCACCGACCTCGAGGCTTGGCGCACGGAGTCCGAGACGAAGTAGTAGGCGAACAGTCCCGCCGTGAGGTGGGCCAGGAACTGGCTGCCGCGCGAGCCGTCGCGCAGGATGTCCACCAGCACGAAGTACACGAGCGCCAGCAGCAGCGGGTTGATGATCAGCCACAGCTGCCCGAAGACCGTGTTGAAGTGCTGCGCGCGCAGCTTGGTGCGCGACAGCTCGAAGGCGAACTCGCGCCGCTCCCACAGGCGCTTGAGGTAGGTGCCCAGAGGCGGCACGCCGACCCGATGGGGCTCATAGACGTGGTGCTCGCCGCTGAGCTCGTCGTCGCGGCGGAGGGTGGGAGTGGGATGGGCCGCCGGCGGGCCCGTTTCGGGCTCCTGCACGCTGTCGGGCGTGTTTGTGCTCATCGGCCTCGGCGGCTGGGGGGGATCCGGGTGGGTGGGAACGGCGAAGAGGCGGCCGTCAGATGACGGGCGGGCGGCCGGCGAGGGTCATCCGCCAGAGCGTTCGTATGCGCAGCGCACGCCGCTCGCCGCATGGCTCGCGCACGCCGTCACGATAGCCGCGCAGCGCCCGGCGCACCTCCTCGCGGGCGCGCAGGCGGGGAACGGTGCGCAGCGCGAACAGGCCGACGTACACGGCGCCCAGCGGGATCGGCAGGTACCGGCGGGCCAGCCAGACGCGGTTGCGCGCGCGGTAGTAGGCGGAGTAGGGGTGGGGTGCGCCCGTGAGCGAGGGGTGGAGGGCGACGATGTCGCCCGCGTAGTGGACGCGGTAGCCCGCGTCCATGATCCTCCAGGCGAGGTCGACGCCCTCGTGGACGAAGCGGAAGTCGGCCGGCCAGCCTCCCACCTGCTCGAACAGCCCCCGTCGCATCGCGACGGCGCCCTCCCATACGGCGGTCACGTCGCTGCTGCGAGAACGGTTGCCGACGCGCAGACGGGGCACCCACTCGCGCGAGGCCGGCCCGCCGCCGCGCGAGGCGACGCGCAACTGCACGACCCCCAGCCACGGGTCCTCGGCGAACCGTCGGGCGACGCGCTCCAGGGCATCCGCGTGGGCGAGGCTGGCGTCGTCGTCCAGAAAGAACAGCAGGTCGCCGCGCACATGGGGGACCCCGGCGTTGCGCCCGGCGGGGATGCCGACCGCCTGCTCGAGCTCGACGGTCCGCACGCCGGGAGGCAGGCCCGCCGGCGTGCGCCCGTTGCCCACGACGACGAGGTCGCGCTCGATCCCGCGCTGGGCCAGCACCGACTCGACGGCCAGCCGCAGGTCGTCGGGTCGTCGCCCGTCGCTGAGCACGACGCAGCCGAGGGTTGCGGTCATCGCAGCCGCTCCGAGGAGAGGATGGCGGCCAGGTGGCCGGCCGCGGTGAGGGCCCCCACGGGGAGCAGCGCCGTCACGAGGGCGCGGCTGCCGGTCAGGTTGCCGGTCCCCACGTCGACGACCGCCGCGGCGAGGGCGAGCAGCGTGGCCTCCATCGCCACGAAGGCTCGGAAGAAGGGCAACCGGCCCGCCGCGCGGCGCAGGCGGCGCAGACCGGTGGCCCGCGGCGCGGCGACGTCCTCGCTGTCCTCGACCGGGGGGCGGCCCGCCTCCGTGCGGGCGACGTGGACCAGGACCGTCTCGGACTTCACGAGCAGGACGAGTACGGCCACCGCCAGGCCCAGGGTCGTCCACCCGCCGATCGAGTCCCAACCACCGTCGGCCCGCACGCCCAGGGCGATCGGCAGCGCGGCCTCGGTCAGGTAGTGGCCCAGGCGATCGAGGTAGACGCCGACCGGAGACGAGCGCCCCAGCCACCGCGCGAGCTCGCCGTCCGAGCAGTCCAACAGCAGCTGCAGCTGGATGAGCGCGACCGCACCCACCGCCGGCACGAGACCGGGGATGGTCAGCAGCCCGGCGGCGAGCAGCCCGCTCAGGACGAACAGCCAGGTCACCCCGTTGGGCGTGACGGGCGTGCGCAGCAGCAGCCGGGTGAGGTACGGCGACACGCGGCGCATGTACAGGCGCCCGGCCCAGTGCTCGCCGCTGTTGCGCTCGAACAGCGAGGATGGCTGGGTCACCGCGCGCAGCTCAGGCACCGAGGGCATCGAGGTACGCGTCGACGTGGCGGTTCACCCCCTGCTCGTCGAGGGCCAGATGCTCGAGGACGGTGTAGCGGTCCGGCCGCGTGGCCGGCGCATGGAAGACCGCGCGGGCGAACTGCTGCGCGGTCAGCCCGACGTCCGCGGGAGCGCGCGGCAGGCCGTGGCGGACCAGGCAGGCGTCGATCTCGCCGGTGAGCTGCGTCTCGCCGCGCAGGTAGCACGTGAACAGGCCGGCCAGGCCGGCAAGCTCCCCGTGGGTGCTCGTGCCGGGATGGAGATGGTCGATCGCGTGGACGATCTCGTGCTCTCCTCCGCTGCAGGGGCGGCTGCTCCCGGCGGTGGCCATTGCCAGTCCGGACAGCACGAGCGCTTCGGCGAGCGCGATGAGGAACGCGTCGTCCTCGATGCCGTCGCCGCGATGCAGGACGGAGGTCGCGGCCGCGCGCGCGAACGTCACGGCGAGCCCGTCGACGGCCTCCCCGCGGTCGCGCTCGGCCAGCCGCCAGTCGGCCAGCGCCGACAGGTTGCTGATCACGTCCCCTATGCCCGCTCGGCGCATGCGCGGCTCGCTGCGCCCCACGTAGTCCAGGTCGACCATGACGGCTATCGGCATCTGCACGCCGTAGGAGCCCTTGCGCCCGTCATGCTCCAGCGAGGACACCGGCGAAGCGATGCCGTCGTGCGCGAGGCTGGTGGCCACGGCCACCATGGGGAGCCCCACGGCGCTCGCCGCGTGCTTGGCGACGTCGAGCGTCCGCCCACCGCCGATGCCCACGACCGCGTCGTAGAACCCCTCGCGCAGGCGGGCGGCCAGCCCGCTCGCCGCCTCGACGGTCCCGCCCTGCACCGGACAGATCAGCGCGTTGGTGAGGTGGGGTCGCAGCGCCGCCGCGATCTCCTCGCCCTGCCCCGGGCCGACGGCGACGGCGACATGCCCGCCGCTGGAGATCCGGTTGTCGGCCAGCAGCGGCGCCAGGCCGGTCACCGCGCCGCGGCCGATGTCGACCGCCAGGGGGGCGCCCACCATGCGCGTCAGCAGCGGCACGCCAGCTCCCGGGCCCGCGCCAGGTCGGCGTGATCGTCGACCTCGACCCACTCCACGCCGCCCACCGCAGCCGTCCCGACGCGGCCTCCCCGGTCGGCGAACTCCTGGAAGCCATCCTCGTAGTACAGGCCGGGATCCCGCCGCCAGGTTGCCTCCAGTGCCTCGGCCAGCGGCGTCGCCGCCTCGGGCTCGATGAGCGTCAGGCCGATGTACTCGCCATGCGCCGTCGCCGGATCGATCTGCTTGTGGATGCGCTCGAGCAGCCCCTGCGGGGAGAGGCGCACCTTCATCTCCTCCTCGCCCAGGGGCTTCTCGGAGTCCACCGCGAGGACGAGCTCGGTCCCCCGGGCGGCCAGCAGGCGCTCTTCGACGACCGCGGGATGGACCGTGTCGCCGTTGACCATGAGCACGCCCTCGGCGAACGCCTCGCGTGCGCACCACAGCGAGTACGCGTTGTTCCACTCCTCGGCCTTCGGGTTGAAGACCAGCTCGAGGTCCACTCCGTGGCGGCGCTGGAGCTCCGGCGCGCGGTCGGCGATCCGCTCGGCCGCGACGCCCACCACGACAACGACGGTCTCCAGGCCGAGGTGCTTGAGGTTGCCCAGGGCCACGTCGAGGATCGAGCGGGCTCCGTCGACGGGCAGCAGCGTCTTGGGGAAGCCCTCGGTGTCGGGGAGCAGGCGCTTGCCCGCCCCGGCCGCGAGCACCATGCCGATCACCCGTCCTCATCCTCCTCGTCGTCGTAGACGACCGTCGCCCGCCCCCGGCCCAGGCGGGTCCACCCCAGGGCGCTCTCGCCCACGAAGAGGGCGCCCAGCAGGCCGGCGGCCACGAAGAAGGCGGCCGGCAGCGCCCCGACGAGCAGGAACACGAGGCCGAGCGCCAGCCGGCCGTCCCAGCCGCCGGCGAGCACGCGCAGCCAGGAGGGCGGGGCGACACCGCGATGGCGCAGGCGGTACACCAGGTCGTAATGGCGGAAGGCGAGCGCGGCGATCAGCGCAAAGGCCGCGGGGACCGCCGAGGGCCCGGCCAGCGCGGCCAGCCACACCAGCCCCGCGTACTCCGCCAGACGCAGCACGGGCGGGACCGCCCACCGCAGGCGCTCGCGGTGCGGGCGCCCGCTCGACACCCCCGCGGTTACGATCAGCCAGGCGACCACCGCGGCTGCGACGGGCCGCGAGGCGTCGTCGCCGACGATGGCCATCGCTGCGAGCAGCGGCACCGCGCCGGCGAGGACGAGCGCGACCGGCGGGAGACCGACGGCGCGGGCGAGTGCTTCTCCCAGCGCCCGGGCCAGGGGTCCGTCGTCGCGGTAGGTCTCGAGCGTGCTCTGGCGGTCCGTGGGGGCAGGCAGCGCTGCGGAGGTGGCGCTCATGGGGCCAGCGAGCGCAGCAGCCGCCCGGTGAGGGTGTAGCACGCCGCGAACCCGCCCCAGGCGAGCAGCACGACGAAGGTCGTGCGGGGCGTCGCCACCGCGGCGGTGATGGAAATCGCCGCAAAGCGCTCGCCGATCGGAAAGGCGACGATCCGCTTGACCCAGCGCAGGCCCGGCCAGCGGTCGAGCAGGCGCCAGACGCCCAGCATGCGGCTTGGCAGGTCGAGCGGGAGGGAGCGGGCCGCCGGGGCGGCGGTGGGGCGCGACCCCGCGG
>DASZCY010000205.1:0-11427 GCA_035942615.1 Solirubrobacteraceae bacterium
CCCTGGAAGCCCGCGGCCTGGTCGTGGCCCGCGCCTACCAGCGCCGCCCTCCGCGCTTTGCCTACGAGCTGGCCGACGACGCCGCCGAGCTGACCGGCGCGCTGCGCCTGCTCGCCGGCTGGGGCGCACGCCACGCCCACGACGCCCAACCGCCTCGCCACGAGGCCTGTGGCACGTCCCTGGAAGCCCGCTTCTGGTGCCCCCACTGCGAACAGCCCGTTGACCCCGGCGAGGCGGCCGACCTGCACTACGCCTGACCACTCGGTCACGCGTCTCAGGAAAGGCGCCTAGGAGGGCTCGCGCGCCGGCTCGCCCGGCCAAAGCGGTGTGCTCGACGACGTCCCGGCCTCGACCGCCCGGCGTAGGACGTCGCGCAGGAGCTCGACGTCCTGCTCGTCCAGGGCGGCAAGCTCCGGGGGCGGCTGGCCGGCGCGGCGGTGCACCTCGGCGCGCACGGTCTCCCCGCGGGGGGTGAGCACGATGGTCTTGACGCGGCGGTCGTGCTCAGCCGGGCGGCGCTCGGCCAGCCCGGCCTCCTCGAGGCGGTCGACGATGCCTGTGACGTTGGAGTTGTCGCAGTGCATCTGGCCGGCCAGGGCGCTCATGGTCACCGGCTCGCCCGGCTGCAGGCGCATGAGCGCCATGCCCTGCTGGAAGGAGAGCCCCAACTCGGCCATCACCGCCAGGCGACGCGGCTTGTCGGCGAGGAAGATGCGCCAGAACAGGCCCCAGGCCTCCTCGGCGGCGGACGTTGACATGGCGCAAAGGTAGCATCGCTCAAAGGTTGACAACGTCAAGCATCATGGCCTACGGTCCGTGCCATGGCTTTCCACGACAACGGCATCGAGGTCGAGGGCCTCGTGCGCGAGTTCCGCAAGGGGCCGCGCGCCGTCGACGGGATCGACCTCGCGGTCGCACCCGGCGAGATCTACGGCTTTCTGGGTCCCAACGGCGCCGGCAAGTCCACCACTGTCCTGATGCTCACCACGCTGCTGCCGCCGACCGGCGGGACGGCGCGCGTGGCGGGGCACGACATCCGCCGCGAGGGGGCGCGGGTGCGCGCGGCCATCGGCGTGGCGCTCCAGGAGGCCGCCCTCGACCCCTTGCTCACCGGTCGCGAGCACATGCGCATGCAGACCGCGTTGCAGGGCCTGCCCAGGCGGGAGCGCCCGGCGCGCGGCGACGAGCTGCTCGCGCGCGTGGGTCTGGCCGAGGCGGCCGAGCGCAAGGTCGGGGGCTACTCGGGGGGCATGAAGCGCCGCCTCGACCTGGCGCTGGCCCTGGTGCACCACCCGCGCGTCTTGTTTCTCGACGAGCCGACGACCGGCCTGGATCCGTCGAGTCGCTCAGACCTGTGGGAGGAGGTGGCGCGCCTGGCCCGCGAGGACGGTGTGACGGTCTTCCTCACCACCCAGTACCTCGAGGAGGCCGACGTGCTCGCCGACCGCGTGGGCATCATCGACGCGGGGCGCATCGTGGCCGAAGGCTCGCCGGAGGCGCTCAAGGACCAGATCGGGCGCCCGGCCCTCGAGGTCGTCCCGCACGACCCGCTCCAGCGCGACGCGCTGGCCGCGGCGCTCGATCGCTTCGGTGCCCCCGCCCCGGCCCCGCCCGGCGCGGCCGCCGTGCGCCTGACCGGGGGCAATGAGGTTCTCGCCGAGGTCGTGCGCACCCTCGACGCCGAGGGCATCTCCCTCGCCGGCTTCCAGCTGCACGCCCCGTCGCTGGACGACGTCTTTCTGGCCAGGACCGGCAAGCAGCTCGCCGCCGCGACGGACGGCGCGCAGGACGACACGCCCGCGCTGGCTTCCGAGCCCGTGGCCCCATGAGCCCCGCCTCGGGCACGCTCGGCGCCCAGGTCGCCCAACTGGCACGACGCTCGGTGCTGCGCACGTTGCGCCAGCCCGCCCAGGTCGTGCCCGTGATCCTCTTCCCGCTGTTCCTCCTGGCGGTCAACTCGGCCGGCCTGGAGGCGGCGACCCTCCTGCCGGGCTTTCCGTCGGACTCCTATGTGGACTTCGCGATGGCCTTCGCCTTCATGCAGGGAGCCATCTTCTCGATGGTCAGCGCCGGGACCGACCTCGCCCGCGATGTCGAGTCGGGCTTCCTGTCACGCCTGGCGCTGACACCCGTACGCCGCGCCGCGTTGCTGGTGGGCCAGCTGGCCGGGGCGGTGGCGGTGTCGATGCTGGCCGGGGTGGTCTACCTGCTGGTAGGCCTCCTCGCCGGCGTGACGGTGGTCACCGGCGCCGGGGGCGTGGTGGTGCTGTTCGTGCTGGCCCTGCTCATCGGCCTGGCCTTCGCGTCGCTGGGCGCCTTCGTCGGGCTGCGCTTCGGCTCGGCCGAGGCCGTGCAGGGCGTTTTCCCGCTGGCCTTCGTCCTGCTGTTCCTCAGCTCGGCCTCGCTGCCCCGGGAGCTCATCGAGCAGGACTGGTTTCGCACGATCGCGACATGGAACCCCGTCTCGTACCTGGTGGAGGGGATCCGCTCCCTCTTTGTGATCGGCTGGGACGCCGAGGCGCTCGCCCTGGGCTTCGGGATCGCGGCGGTGGTCGCCGCGGGCGGCATCGCGGCGGCGGGCAACGCCCTGCGCACCCGGGTGGTGCGGGCATGAATGGACGTGGGGTCCCCCTCCGGCACGTGCCTGCGGCTCCCGCGAGACGTTTCCTCGACGTCGCGGGAGCGGTGTGGTGGCGCTCGACGCACAACTTCCTCACCAATCCGCAGTTCATCCTGCCCTCGATCATGTTCCCGCTGTTCTTCTTCATCGCCTTCGCGGGCGGGCTTTCGAGCGTCGGCGACGTGCCCGGATTCGACTTCCCGTCCGGCTACACGGCCTTCCAGTTCTGCTTCGTGCTCCTCCAGGCCAGCGCCTTTGGCGGCGTGTTCACCGGCTTTGGGATCGCGTCGGACTTCGAGAACGGCTTCGCGCGACGGCTCATGCTCGGCGCGTCCAGCCGATCGGCCATCCTGGCCGGGTACGTCCTCACCGCCCTGACCCGCGCGACGGTGGTGCTGTCGGTGGTCACCCTGGTCGCTGTGCTCAGCGGGATGCAGGTCGACGGCGGGCCGCTCGACGTGTTCGGGATGTTCGCTCTCGCGGCGATCGTGTCCCTGGCCGCCACCCTCTTCGCGGCCGGAGTCGCGTTGCGAGCGCGCACCATCCAGGCCGGCCCGGCGATGCAGATGCCGGTCTTCCTCGTGCTCTTTCTCGCCCCCGTCTACGTCCCGCTCGAGCTGCTGGCGGGCTGGGTCCAGGCGGTCGCCCGCCTCAACCCGGTCACCCCAATCCTGGAGGCTGCCCGCGGCTTGATCTCCGGCGGCGACGCCGACCTGGCACTGGCCGGGCCGGTCGCCGTGGCCCTTGTCCTCCTCTTTGCGCTGTGGGCCCTGCGCGGGCTGGGCCGGGCCGAGCGGGCGGGCGGCTGAGGCCGTCGGCTTCTGACGAGCTGAGAAGGGCGTGCCCTACCGGGCCTGGGCGAGCGGCGCCGACGCCGGCCGGAGCAGGCGCTCGATCACCTCGGGCGGCTCGGGACGGGCAAAGAGGAATCCCTGGGCGGTGTCACAGCCACGAGCACGCAGGTTGACCAGCTGATCGGTGCTCTCGACACCCTCGGCGGTCACCGAGAGGCTCAGCGCGTGGGCCAGGTCGACCACCGCGGCGACGATGGCGGCGTCCTCCGAGCTGTGGGGCAGCCCGCGGATGTAGGAGCGGTCGATCTTCAGGCAGTCCACCGGGAAGCGCCGCAGGTACGCGAGCGACGAGTACCCCGTCCCGAAGTCGTCGACGGCGATCTGCACGCCCAGGGCCTTGAGTGCCGAGAGCGTGGCGGCGGAGGAGTCGGGATCCTCGATGAGCACGCTCTCGGTGACCTCGAGGCAGAGCATGGCGGGATCCATCTCGCTGTCGGCGAGCACTCCGGCCACGGTGTCGGGCAGGTCGGCCTCAGCGAGCTGGCGTGCCGACACGTTCACCCTCACGGTCAGGGGTGCATCGTGCGCACGAGCGACCTGCCATCGCTGGGCGAGGCGGCAAGCCTCCGAGAGCACCCAGCTGCCGATCGGCACGATCAGCCCCGTCTCCTCGCCAGCGCGATGAACGCTCCCGGCGCCAGCAGTCCCCGCTCGGGGTGCTCCCAGCGCACGAGGGCCTCGAGCCCGATGATCTCCTCGGTGTCCAGCGAGACCTCGGGCTGGAAGAAGACACGGAACTCGCCGCGCTCGAGGGCGCGGCGCAGGGCGTGCTCCATCTCGAGGCGCTGGAGGGCACGCGTACGGGTCACCTCGTCGAAAAGCAGGTACCGCCCGCCGCCCTGCTCCTTGGCGCGGTACATCGCCGCATCGGCATCTCGGATCA
This sequence comes from Solirubrobacteraceae bacterium, assembly GCA_035942615.1. Taxonomy (GTDB): domain Bacteria; phylum Actinomycetota; class Thermoleophilia; order Solirubrobacterales; family Solirubrobacteraceae; genus Siliceabacter. The sequence goes on from DASZCY010000205.1 coordinate 4,358, forward strand.
GCTCGTCGCCGTTCTGGTCCGCCGAGGCGGTCACCGCGATGCCGAGGCTGGCCGTGGTGACGGCCTCCCCTTGCTCGAGCGGGAACGGCAGGCCGAAGGACTTGAGCACACGCTCGGCCACGGCGATCGCGTCCTGTGGGTCGTCGATGTCCTCGCACAGAATCGCGAATTCGTCGCCGCCGAAGCGCGCGAGCGTCTCCTGCCGGCGCAGGCCGTGGCGCAGGCGCTCCGCGACGGCGATGATCAGCTTGTCGCCGCTCGGATGCCCGAGGCTGTCGTTGATGACCTTGAAGCGGTCGAGGTCGAGGAAGAGCACGGCCACGCGGCCTCCGGGCCGGCGCCGCAGACGCTCGAGCGACGCCGTCAGGCGGCTCAGAAACAGGACCCGACTGGGCAGGCCGGTCAGAGGATCGCGCAGGAGCTGGGTCTCGTTCGTTCGCCAGGCCACGATGTGGGCCCCGCTCGCGGCGAGCACGAAGACCCCATGGATCAGCGCCCACCGCCACGGGTGCGCCACCGCGTCGGGGTGGTTGAAGACGCTCTCAGGCGCCAGTGCGCCTCCCAGCCCGTGGTGGAGGACCCCGTAGCCGATGGCCAGCAGGTAGGGCATCCAGTCCTGGTACAGCGTGAGCAGGCCGATCACCACGAAGAAGTGGAAGTGCGCTTCGATCAGGCCCTCGCTGAGATGCACCAACACCGCCGACGAGGTGATGAGGCCGAACGAGGCGAAGGCCACGCGCGGCTTCATGCCCACCCGCTCCGAGCCCGCCACCCAGGCGGCGAGTGCGATCACCGCTCCCTCGCCCAGGACGTGCAGGAACGGCTGCCCGGTGGCCAGCCCGAAAGCGGTCAGGCCGACGACGTGACACCAGAGGACGGCCACGATCATCGCGTGGCGGCGGCGCCAGATGTCCCCGGGCAGCAGCTGTCCCTGTGGCAGGCGCTCGAGAAGCGCTCGAAGGTGGCCGACAATCCGCTGGGTGATGGCGGGGAGCAGCGAGGCTGGCCTCTCGCCGTCCAGGCGGCCGGCCACGCTGGTCCGCGCGTCGCTCATGCCAGGAACATCGGCCGGCGGGGCGCGGAGAGAAGTGCGAGCGGACGAAAAGCCGAGGCCCGGGGCGACTCGAGCGGATGGTGCGGTCGCCTGGCGAGGGAACTCCGTCCCTCCACGAAAACCTTTGCATCCCGGTAACACGCCGGGCCGCCCGACGCGCGACTGTGCCGTGGTCCGATGTCCCCCTCGTCACGGAGCGTCATGCGATCCTTTCTCACGGGCGGCGTGCTCGTCCTCCTCCTGCTCGCCCTTCCCGTCGCCACCGCGGCGGCCCGGCCCGCCCTCGATGACGATCCCGTGCTGAACATCGCTCACCGCGGCGCGTCGGGGCTGGCGCCCGAGCACACGTTCGCCGCCTACGACCTCGCGCTGAAGCAGGGCGCGGACTTCATCGAGCAGGACCTCCAGCAGACCAGCGACGGGACGCTGGTGGTGCTCCACGACGAGACGCTCGACCGGGCCGCGCGCGGGCCGGTCGAGAACTGCACCGGCCTGGTGGCCACGAAGACCCTCGAGCAGATCAGGACCTGCGACGTGGGCTCGTGGTTCAACGAGCGCTACCCCGATCGCGCGCGGGGGGAGTACGTGGGCTTGCGGATCCCCACGCTCGAGGAGGTCCTGCGCCGCTACCGCCACCGCACCAACCTCTACATCGAGACCAAGGACCCGGACCAGGCCAACGCCATGGAGGAGCGCCTGGTGGCGCTGCTTGACGAGTACCACCTGCTGCGTCCCGCGCAGCGCCGCTGGCAGGTGCTGGTGCAGTCCTTCAGCCCTGCCAGCCTGCTGCGAGTGCGCGACCTCGAGCCCGGGCTGCCGCTCGTGCAGCTGTTCTCGAGCCGGGAAACGAGCGGGAGCATCCAGGCTCGGCTGGATGGCGTAGAGGACTACGCCGTGGGCATCGGCCCGTCGAAGACCGACGTCGACGCCGCGCTGGTGCAGGCCGCCCACGCGCGCTGCCTGGACGTCCATCCATACACCCTGCTGGATGACCCCGACGAGATACGCGGCCTGATCGACCTAGGCGTCGACGGGATGTTCGCCAACTTCCCCGCCGTGCTCGAGGAGGTGCTGGGCAAGGACGCCGCGGGCGGCAAGCAGGCCGCCAAGCGCGCCGCCGAAACCCATGCCGACTGCGTGGCGGGCTCGTAATGGCCATCCCTTCCGCGCCACCCGCGCCGTCGTGCTCTGAGCGTGCCGGCCGGGCCCGCGCTGACTTCTCTCACCGACGTAGGTCCCTCCCCCGAGCGGCCCGCCATCCGGCGGGCCGCTCCATGTTCTGGCCCGATCACAGGTCGGTCACACCGCACGGCCTTCGCACGGTCACCGTACGGCCCCACAACAACGACCGAGGAGCAGCCGGATGAACAAGGTTGGTCAGAATGGGCAGGGCCTCTCGCGGCGGGGGTTCCTGGGGCGCGGCGCGGTGGCCAGCGGCGCGGCCCTCGCGCTGACCCCGGCGGGCGCCGCTCTGGCCCGGCATCGCCGAAATGGCCCAGCCGGCTACGGCCCCCTCGTGGAGGATCCGGGCGGGCTGATCGACCTGCCGCGCGGTTTTCGCTACCGCGTCGTGCAGAGCTTGGACGACCGGCTCCTGAGTGGCCCCGCCGCCGGCGCAGCGGTGCCCGGGGACTTCGACGGCATGGTCGCCTTGCGCGGCCCCGGGAGGCATTCGGTGACGCTCGTGCGCAACCATGAGCTGAGCTCCGGGAGCGACGCCGCCAAGGCTCCCGTGCCGGCCATCAGGCCCTACGATCCCAGTGAGATCGGGGGAACCACCGCTCTGGTGGTCGGTCCCAACGGCAGGCTCCAGGACTCATACGTCACGAACTCGGGAACGAGCACGAACTGCGCCGGTGGCGGCACGCCATGGGGCACGTGGCTGACCTGCGAGGAGACGCGCACTGCGGGACACGGCTTCGTGTTCGAGGTCGATCCACGCTATCCGGGCCAGCGGTTGTCCAGGAAGCCGATCGAGGCCATGGGCTACTTCTCCCACGAGGCCGTCGACATCGATCCTCGGACCGGCATCGCCTACCTGACCGAGGATGACTTCCGCGGAAGCCAGGTCGCGCCGGGGGAGGAGCGGCCCGACAATCCGGATGACCCGCGCGACGCTCCCAACACGCCCGGGGACGACGTGCCCGACTTCACGCGTTCGAGCTTTCTGTACCGCTACCTGCCCGACAACCGGGCGCAGCGTCCCGGCGCTCTGCAGGACGGCGGGAGGCTGCAGGTGATGGCCATCGACGAGCAACCGCTGTTCAACATGGACCTCGGAGAGACCGGTCAGCGCTTTCGGGTCGTATGGAAGGACGTCCGCGCCGAGGAGCCCCACGACGACGCCCTGCGTCAGGGCGGTGCGCGCTTCCAGCGTCTCGAGGGCTGCCACTTCGCCGGTGGCGCGTTCTGGTTCGACGACACGTCGGGCGGCGAGAAGCGCCACGGCCAGCTGTTCCGCCTGATCCCCTCCGGCCAGCTCGACGGCGGGGGGGTCGACACCCTCGAGCTGTTCCTGGAGGGCGAGAGCGAGGAGCAGATGGACTCGCCGGACAACCTCGTCATCACCCCGTGGGGCGACCTTTGGTTCGCCGAGGACGGCGACGGGATCCAGCGCGTCGTGGGCGTGACCCCCGACGGCCGGACCTACGAGTTCGCGCGCAACCGGCTGGTCGGCAAGGACACGCCCGAGGACGACGCCAGCGAGTTCGCCGGGCCGACGTTCTCGCCCAGCGGCCGTACGTTCTTCCTCAACATCCAGGACCCCGGCCACACGTTCGCGATCTGGGGGCCCTTCCCCGCGCGCAACGCGGGCGGCCAGCGCGCCATGGCCAACGCCAGCGCGCGTCACCGCTGGGCGCCGAAGGGCTCGGACGCCTCGCGGGAGTACGCCGTCCGCCACGGCGTCTCGCCCGAGGAGGCGGCCGCCTTCGAGGCGCTCGGGGTCTCGCTGGGCTAGCGGGGCGTCGCGACGACGGTGCGGGCCGGGCATGTCGCCCGGCCCGCCAGTCGCCCGATCGGTCAGATCTCGAACACGAGCTTGCCGCGCACGTGGCCGTCCTCGAGGCGCTCGTGGGCGGTGACCGCCTGGTCGAGCGGGTAGCGCTCGGCGATCTCGACGCGCAGCTGGCCGGCGTCGGCCAGACGAGCGAGCTCGACGAGGCCGGGGGCGCTGGGGCGCACGAAGACGTAGCGCCCGGAGAGATCGTCGCGGTCGCCGGCGGGATCGGTGTCGGCCAGGGAGGTCACGCGTCCGCCGCCGCGCACCGCGGCGCGCGCCTCGGCCAGGCCGTCGCCGCCAAAGATGTCGAAGAGGGCATCCACGCCGTCGGGGTGGTGCTCGCGCAGCTGCTCGCCGACCGGCCCGGCCCGGTAGTCGACGACGGCCTGCGCTCCCAGCGAGCGCACGAAGTCGTGCTTGTGCTCGGAGGCGATGCCGACCACGCTCGCGCCGCGCGCGGCGGCGATCTGGACGGCGAAGTGCCCCACGCCGCCGGCCGCGGCTTGCACCACCACGGTGTCGCCCTCACCGACGCCCAGCGCGTCGTCGAGCACCTGCAGGGCGGTCAGCCCGGCTAGCGGCAGCGCTCCCGCCTCGGTCGGCGACAGCGACGACGGCGCGCGGGCCACCATGCTGTCGGGGACGGACAGAAGCTCCGCGTAAGCGCCCTCCGAGGCCTCGGTCTTGCGCGCGTAGACGTAGACCTCATCGCCGGGCTGGAAGTCCACCACCGCCGGGCCCGCCTGCTCGACCACGCCGGCGGCGTCCCAGCCGAGGATCACCGGGAAGCGGTGGGGGAAGCGGGCTTCCAGGCCGCCCTCCCGCATCTTCCAGTCCACGGGGTTGAGCCCGGCGGCCGCCACACGCACGAGCACGCTGTCGGGTCCCACCTTGGGGTCGGGCAGGTCCATGAGGGCCATCTGGTCCCGCCCGCCGAACTGCTCGATGGCGATCGCGCGCACGGAGGGCGTGCTACCCGGCCGGGAGCCTCAGCAACGGACCCCTCAGATCGGGATGCCCCAGAGGGGAAACCAGCGCTCCAGCTGGGGCTCGACGGGCAGCTCCGGTTCGAGGATGGCCTTGAGCTGCAGCTCGCGCTCGGTCGAGCGCTCCTGGCCGCCGCCGGCGGGCACGAACGGGTACCAGGCGCCGCGCTTGTAGTTGTAGATCAGGTTGATGTCCTGTCCGCGCCCGTCGCGGAAGCCGAAGACTGCGCACAGCACCCGGTCGGCGTAGCCGCCCACGGCCAGGGCGTCGCTGACCGCGTTGACGCCGACCACGAGGTCCTCGACGTCGTCGTCGCGCAACACCATCCAGCGGTAGCCGTAGGAGTCCTCCTCCTTGGACAGCGTGGTGCCGGTCTCCTCGCCGGTGCCGCGTACGAGCTCCTCGACCTCGCGGGCGATCGCGTCGAAGTCGGCGGTGCCCAGCGGCTGGAAGACGATCGCCGCCGTCCCGCGCGTGTGGATGTCGTGGCCCGCCGACAGGGCGACGTGCGCGGTGGACAGCGCGAACAGGCGGTCGGGCGCGGGGCCCTTGACCTTGCTGCGCCCCAGCAGCGAGTCGAGGAAGCCCATCGCGGTCAGGCGGTGCGCGGCCCGGCCTGAAGCTGGGTCTCGAGCTGGGAGAGGGCGGCGATGCGCTTTTCCATCGGCGGGTGGGTGGCGAAGATGCTCAGCAGCGACTTCTTGGCGCCCGCGGGGAAGATGTAGAAGGCGTTCATCTCTGCGTTGGCGCGCAGGTCGGACTGGGGGATGCGCTCCATCGTCCCGCTGATCTTCATGAGCGCCGAGCTCAGCGCGCTGGGCCGGCCGGTCATGACCGCGGCGCCGCGGTCGGCGGCGAACTCGCGGTAGCGCGACAGGGCCTGCATGAGGAAGAAGGAGACGACGTAGACGAACAGCGACACGAGGATGAGGAAGAAGATGCTCGGGTTGTCGTCGTCGTCCCCGCCGCCCCCGAAGAAGAAGCCGAACTGCATGATCATCGCCGCGATGGAGGCGAAGAAGGAGGCGATGGTCATCACCATCACGTCGCGGTTCTGAACGTGGGTCAGCTCATGGGCCATGACCCCCTCGAGCTCGGCGGGGGAAAGCAGCTCCATGATGCCGGTGGTGGCCACCACCGTGGCCTTGTCCTGCGAGCGGCCCATGGCGAAGGCGTTGGGCATCGGGGTCTGCACCACGCCGATGGTCGGCTTGGGCAGGTCGGCCTGCACGCACAGGCGCTCGATCATGGCGTGTAGCTCGGGCGCCTCCTGCGGCGTGACGGTCTGCACGCCCATGGCGCGCAGGGCGAGCTTGTCTGACGTGAAGAATTGCAGCGCGAGCAGGCCACCGGCCACCACGAGAATCACCACGCCGCTGGCGCCGGAGGCAAACAGCGCACCGACCAGCACCGCGTAGACGGCGCCGAGCAGGAAGATGGTGACGACCATGCGGACCTGAAGCCCGCGGTCACGTCCGAAACGGGTGGTGGAGGATGCGGTGGCCATGGCCTCAGTCTAGTCGCGCGAGCGAGGCGTCTCTCAGGTTGGCGGGCATGGCGACGACGGGTTGCCCCCGGCTCCTGCTCCGTGCAAGGAGCGTTGCGGGGAGCGCAGGTGGGCTGGCGTAGCGTTGCGCGCCGCCATGCGCCTGCGCATCGCCCTGCTCACCCTGCTCGCGCCGTTCGCCCTGTGGGCGGCGCTGCCGCTCGCGTCCAGCGCCGGCCCGGCCGAGCGGGCGGCGCAGTTGGAGCGGCGCATCGACTCCGCGCGCGAGCGCGTCGAGCGGCGGCTGGGCACCGAGCGCGACCTGCGCGGCGACGTGCGCAGCTACTCGCAGCGCATCGACCGCCTGGAGAGTCGCATCGGCGAGCTACGCGGCCGTCAGCAGCGCCTCGAGGCCGGACTGGCCGCCAAGGAGGCCGAGTTGTCCGCCACCCAGGAGGAGCTGCGCCGCGAGCGCGCGCGCCTGGCCCGCCTTCGCAAGCGCCTCGTGGAGGCTCGCCGAGCGCTGGCCACCCGCCTGGTCG
>DASZCY010000206.1:0-10298 GCA_035942615.1 Solirubrobacteraceae bacterium
GCCGTGCTCAGCGACCGGGGGCGCTCGTACGCATACGGACGAGAGACGGTGCGCGGCGTGGCGGCGCGACTGCTGCACGGCCACCGGTGAGCGCCCGACCGGCGCGCCGCGTGCACGACGCCTCCATGGGCGCCGTCCACCTCCCGGCCCGTCCATGCCAACCAAAAGGACCGATCGCGTCACCGCCCGCTGAGCGGGAGGGCGGACTTGGCGGAGTTGCGCAGGGCGTCTAGAATGAGCCCTTGCCCTCGCCGCGCAAGGAGCGCGGCGCTCCGTCGGAAAGGACTCCATGAGAACGCTGCGCTTCCTCCTCGCGGTGGCGGTTTCGACCTCTGCGGTCGCCGTCACGCCCTCCATCGCCTCGCCGCAGGATCCCAGCCGTACGCCGCAGGGCTACACGTTCTGCGGTTGGTCGAACTTCGACGGCTCGTGGACCATGACCGGGCCCGAGCCGGGGGCCTACCGGGTGGCCTTCGCCGACGGGATGACCTGCCGCTCGGCCCGGCGCAACGTCAACCGCGTGCGCTACTCCAAGAACCCGCCGTACCGTCCGCTGCGCACCGGCTACCGCTGTCGCACGCTTGCGAGCCAGCACGAATATGCGGACGTACGGTGTGTCAAGGTTGGCGGCACGCAGAAGTTTCGCTTCCGCACCGGAGCGTGATGGATCGGCCTTCGAGGCTTCCAACGGCCTCCGGGCGCCTCAGAGGAGCAGGATCAACAAGACGATGACGGCGATGACGAAGGCGCCTACGGCGATCGCGCGGGTATCCATGCTTCGCTCCTCAGTTCGGACGGTAGACAGACTCCCCCTACCCACTTCCTCATGGGCGGAGACGCCGACCGTCGCTGGTCGGCCAAATCCGGCCTTGCCATCGCCGCTGGAGCTCACGCACGCGTCGGCCGCCACGTGATGATGGCGGCGGGAGCGGTTCGCAGCGGTGACCTGAGCGCGCCCCGCCGGCCCAACAGCCATGTGGCCAGAAGCGCCGCAAGCTCGGCCCGTGCATCCGCGGTGTCGGGCAGCAGCAGGCCGTCGCGGTAGTGCTCGACTGCCTCATCGATCGTGGCAAAGCGCCTGCGGTTGACGATCTCGACGACCTTGATCTGCGGCGCAATGCCAAGCTCGTGCAGGACGGCGAGCGCATCGAGGTAGCTCGGACCAGGATTACGCGGCGTGCCGTGGAAGTGGCGCCAGAGGGGGTCGAGGACAGCGTCGGCGCAGTAGGCGCCCAGATAGAGGAGGACGTGATCGCTGGCTGCGGCGTCGAGCTTGTTGACGAACCGGCGAGCATCGGGCACGAGCGTGAGGACGAAGGCCGAGAAGACCACGTCGGCGACCTCCGTCGCGGCCTCCTCCCAGGCGGCCTGCACCGCGGAGACGTTGGTGACGCCCGCCTGCTCTGCGTCGCGTCGCAGGATCGCGAGCATTCCCGCGCTCGGATCGACCGCGGTGACGTGCCGCACGCCTGGCGCAAGGGCAAGCGCGAAGCGACCCGTGCCGGCGCCGACGTCGATTGCCGTGGCCGCCGGATCGGCCACCCGGCGCAACGCCCGTAGAAACGGATCACCTTCGACGTCCGTGCTCTTGATGCTGGCGGCGTAACGGTCGGCGCGGCTGTCCCAGAACGTGCCGCTGAGCGATCCGCGGCCGGGCGTCAGCCGCTCGACCTCGGCGAGGCGATCGGTCACCAGACGGTGCCATCGCGCCGCCGCCGGGTTGTCGTCACCCGGCATCGCGGAGGAGGCTCTCGCGCGCCAGAGCCCGCACGATGTCCGCTCCTCGCTGGCCCGGGCCTGGCTCACGCGGGCACGAGTCGCCTGGCGCGAGTGGCGCGCCGCGCCAGGCGTTCCACCGGCCTGTCGCGGGGGCCTCCACGAGCTGAGTGTCTCTGGCGCCGGGGCATGCGTCAACAGCTCGAGCACGGACATCTGTTCGCCGACCTCGGCAAGGCCCGCTGGATGGAACACGCCCGGTGGGGCACGACCGAGGGCGCGGACCGCATCGTGATCCTGTGGCAATATCGGCGTGGATGGCTGCAACGGCGTGATCGAGGAGTTCGACGGTCTCAGGCTCGTCTGTGATCCTGAGGACACCCAGCGTCCCGACGTGGTGCAGGGCGTCACCTCGGCCGCGCGGACGCTCGCCGGCCTGCTCGTGCCCCGGCCGGTGCGCACGGCGCTGGATCTGGGCACGGGGTGCGGCGTCCTGGCGCTCACGATGGCGCGCCGAGCCGAGCGCGTGGTGGCCACCGACGTCAATCCCCGGGCGCTGGAGTTCGCGCGGCGCTCGGCGCACCTCAGCGGCATCGCCAACGTCCAGTGGCGCCAGGGCGACTGGTATGCCCCGGTGCGCGGCCAGCGCTTTGAGCTGATCGCGTGCAACCCGCCCTACGTCGTCTCGCCCGAGACGCGGTTGCTGTTTCGCGACGGGTCGCAGGCCACCGAGAGCGTGGTGCGCACGGCCGCCCAGCACCTGGTGGCCGGTGGGCTGGCGCAGTTCCTCGTCAACTGGGTGCACGAGCCCGACGACTGGACCACCCCGCTGCGCGACTGGATCCCCCCCGGCTGCGACGCGCTCGTCGTGCACCACGCCACCATGCGCCCAGGCCAGTACGCCGAGACCTGGGTGCCCGCAGGACCCGACCACGACGCGCGCGCGGCCCGGTGGCTCGCGTGGTACCGCGAGCACAACATCGAGGCCATCGGCGCTGCCTTCCTGTGCCTGCGCCGACGCGAGGACGACGGTCCTCCGCGACTGCAGGCCCTGGAGGCCTCGACGCGACCGACCCCCCGCGCCGGTCTGCACGTCGAGCGCCTGCTGCGCGGCACCGACCTGGCCGCCGGCGGCGACGAGGCGCTGCGCGCAGCGACGCTGGCGATCGTCGACGGCGTACGGGCAGAGCACACCACCCGCCGGCGCGCCGGTGGATGGCAGCCGGGCCCGGCCACGTTGCGCGTCGTTCCCACCGTCGGCGTGCACACCGACGTGCCCGCCGACCTGCTCGCGGTCCTGTGGGGCCTGGACGGGACGCGGCCGCTCAGCGCAGTGCTCGCCGACCTTACCGGCGCAACGCGCGCCGATGGTCTGGCCCTCGCTCGCCGGCTCGTGGAGCTCGGCTTCGCAGAGCCCGCCGCCGGATAGCGGGACAGCCCCGATGGCCGGCGAGACCCCCGGCAACGGGTCGTGTCAGCTAGGTGCAAGGAGACCGCGCACCTTCTGCTACTACTCCCCGGCGTGAGAGGCAGGGGCAGCCGGAAGACGGCTGCCCGAAATGTCAAAGGGAGGACACAGACATGCGCAAGACCATGCTTGGCACGGTGGTGGCAGCAGGGATCGCCTTGGCCGCGCCCTCGGTGGCCGGTGCGACGCACACCGGCGGCGGCTGCGTGCACCACCATGGCACCGGCCACGCCCATCACCAGGGGAACAAGAGCCACCGGGCGCACCAGGCCATCCCGTACTGCCCGCCGACCGACACGCCGGGCCACGAGAGGCGCGCCGCCCGCTAGCACGCCAGCGTCAGCGGCAGCAGCGGCACGGCATAGCCGCCGCTGCTGCCGCCACGCAGACACACCGGCTCTGACAATCCGGAGGCATGGGCCAGTAGCATCGCCCAATGCGTCCTGCGTTAGGCCAAGAACCATGGCTATAACGCTGACCCAGCTCACGAGCTTCCTGGCGGTCGTGCGCGGTGGCTCCATCACCGCCGCCGCCGAGGCGCTGGTGGTCACCCAGCCTTCGGTGTCGGCCGCGCTGGCGGCCCTGAACCGTGAGCTGGGGGTGGAGTTGCTAGAGCGCTCGGGGCGCGGCGTGCGCCTCAGCGCGGCGGGTGAGGCCTACGCGCCGTATGTCGCCGATGTCGTGGGGCTCCTCGAAGAGGGCCGCGATGCCGCTCGCGATGCCGCGCAGGGAGCGCAGCGCCGCTTGCGCATCGCGGCCGTCACCACGGCGGCGGAGTCGTTCGTGCCTCCCCTGATGAAGAGGTTCGTGGCGCGCGGGGATGGGCTCGAGCTGGTGCTCGATGTCGGCAACAGCAGCGCAGTGCTCGAGGCGCTGCTCGATCACCGCGCCGACGTGGCCTTCGCGGGCCAGCCGCCCTCCGACGAGCGACTCGAGGCGTTGCCGCTCATGGACAACGAGATCGTCCTCGTCGCCGCGCCCGACGATCCGCTCGCCGGTGGCAAGCCGGCGTCCGCAAGGCAACTGCACGCTCGGACCTGGCTGCTGCGCGAGAAGGCCTCGGGCACGCGAGCCCTCAACGAACGCTTCCTCGCCGCGACCGGACTGGCGCCGCGCACGTTGACCCTGGGCTCCAACGGCGCGATCAAGCAGGCCGCGCGGGCGGGGCTGGGCATCTCTCTCATCTCGCGGGCGGCGGTGGGCGTCGAGCTGGAGGCCGGGTGGCTGGGCACGATCGCCTTGGCCCACCCTCCGGCCACGCGCCGCTGGTGGGTGCTGCGTTCGGCAGTCGGCCCCGTTCGCCCCGCGGTGGTCGAGTTCATGGACTTCGCGTCGCAGGCCGTCTCCGGCGCGGCGAGCTAGAGGTCGGGGCGGCCGGTCAGGGCGGCCGCGTCCGCGTCCGCGTGGATCCGGGCGTCGCCCTCCACGTGCGTCACGGGCAGCCCGAGCAACCGTCGCACCCTGGTGGGCAGGTCGAAGCGCATCCAGCGTGACAGGCGCGAGGGCAGGGTGGAGACGATGATCTCGTCGTAGGCGCTGGCGTGGACCGCGTCGTGGATCGCCGCCAGGGGATCGGCGTCGCCGACGTGACCGTCCACGTCGCTTCCCGCCGCCTCGGACAGAAGCGGCAGCGCCAGCAGCAGGTTCGCCTCGGCTTCCTCGCGGCCGCTGACCTCGGGGTCGACGACCCGGTGCAGGCCTCGCGGTGTCGCCGGGACCACGAGGTAGAAGGTCGCCGACCCGCGCTGGGCGCGCTCGCGCACCGCGTCCAGCAGCTTCGGCGTGGCCGCCGTGCGGTTGGCCACCACGAGGACGCGGGTCATGCTCGGGCCACCTCGGCCGGAGGCACGGCGCTCGTGGCGCCCGCCTGCGTCCAGCAGCGCACGATGTCGCGCATCGAGAGGATGCCCACTGCCTCCCCGGCGTCCATGACGATCACGTGGCGGAACCGGCGGCGGGTCATCTCCGCGGCGGCCTGCTCCAGCGACCAGTCGGCCACCGCGTAGACCAGCCCGGTAGCGAGGTGGTCACCCACCAGCTCCCGATCGATGTCCTGCCCCATGGCGTTGGAGGCCAGCAGGTCGCGCTCAGTGACGATGCCCGGCCCGGGCTGCTCGAGACCGACGACCACGGCGGCGCCTACCCCGCGCGCGTGCATGCGCCGCGCCGCCTCGCGCAGGGTGTGACCGGGGCCCACGGTGACCACGATCTCGTTCATGCCGTCACGCACCTGCATCGTCAAATCCCTCCTTGTGGCAAAGGATACATACTGCGCCGCCCCGGCGTCGCGCGATGCGAGCGATCGGCGCAGACACCGTGGCGTGGACCGCCGCACGAGCGGGTATCCGCAGCCGTATGATCGGACGACTGTTGCGCCTCTTCGCACTGAAGCGTCTGTTTGACGCGTTCCGGGCTCGACGGGCGCGGCGGCCTCCACCTCGCCGCTGAGCGACCCCCGGCTGTTCGTCGCCACGGGCCCGCCCGGCGGCCGCTCAGTCGATGAGGCGCCGGCGCATCGAGCGTACGGCCGCCCACCATCCCAGCACGGCAAAGGCCAGCAGCGCGGCGAGGTGGATCGCATCGGCGCCGGGCTCGAAGCCGAAGGCGGCGTGGCGCACGAGCTGCACGCAGTGAAAGAGAGGGTTGACCTGCGCGAGGACGCTTGCCACCTCGGGCAGGGCGGTGATCGGGAAGAATGTGCCCGCCACCAGGAACAGCGGCGTGAGCACCGCGCTGATCACGTAGTTGAAGTTCTCGATCGACCTCATCCGGGCCGCGATCAGGATCCCGAAGCACGCCCAGCCGAAGCCCGCGGTGAAGGCGATGACCGGGACGGCGAGCATCCCCACGGACGGGTCGAGCCCGAAGGCGATCGCGACCAGCAACGGCACGCACCCGTAGGTCCCGGCGCGCGCGGCGATCCACAGCGCCTCGGCGGTGACGAGCTCCTCGACGTCCACCGGCGCGGCCAGCACCGCGTCGTAGGTGCGCTGGAACTTGTACTTGATGAAGGTCGAGAACATGCCCGGAAACGCACTGGAGAAGAGCACCGCGGTGGCCACCACACCGGTGCCCACGAACTCGATGTACTCCAGCCCCGCGACGCGCGAGACCAGCGAGCCGAACCCGAAGCCGAAGGCCAGCAGGTAGATCGTCGGCTCGACCGTGGACGAGAACGTCGTCGAGCGCCAGTAGGCCGAGAAGTTGACAATCTCGCGCACGAGCACCCCGTTCAGCGACGCGCGGTTCACTCGATCTCCTCCCCGGTGAGCAGGACGAAGACATCCTCGAGGTTGGCTGCGCGCCGCTCACCTTCGGGCAGGTCGCCGTCCAGTCGCTCCGCGCCCAGGATCGACACGCTGGTGCCGGTGCGCCGCGCAGGCCAGCCGCGCCGGCGCGCGTCGGACTCCACCTCGGCGAGGCGGTGCGCCGGCCCGTAGACCTCGATCGCCTCGCGCCCCGCGTGCTCGGCCACCAGGCCGACCGGCGGCCCGGCGGCCACCGCGCGGCCGTGAGCCATGATCGTCACCGAGTCGGCCAGCCGCGCGGCCTCCTCGATGTAGTGGGTGGACATCAGCATGGTCACTCCCTCGCCGCGCAGGCGGTCGAGGAGGCCCCACAGCTCCTGGCGCACCTGCGGGTCGAGGCCGACGGTCGGCTCGTCGAGCAGCAGGAGCCGCGGACGGTGCACGAGTGCGCGAGCGATCAGCAGGCGGCGGCGCATGCCGCCGGAGAGCTCGTCCACCTTGGAGCCCCGCCGCTCGTCCAGCCTGGCCAGCGCGAGCGCGCGCTCGATCACCTCCCGCCGGTCCCGGCGTGCCACGCGGTAGAGGTGGGTGAAGACGAGCAGGTTCTGCTCGACGGTCAGCGCCTCGTCGAGGTTGTCCTGCTGGGGCACGACCCCCATGCCCGCGCGCGCGGCCTTTGAGTCCTCGGGCAGCCGTCGGCCGAGCACCTCGAGCTCGCCCTCGTCGGCGATGGCCTGCGCGGTAAGCAGGCGCATGACAGTCGACTTGCCCGCGCCGTTGGGCCCCAGGAGGCCGACGCAGGTGCCCCCCGGGACCTCGAGGTCCAGGCCGGCGACCGCGGTGATGGGACCGTAGCGCTTGACGACGCGACGAAGGCGGATGGCGTGCTCGGACACGGGGGCAGGGTACGCGCGTGCGAAAGCTCCCCGCCCACCCGCATGCCCCGCCTCCCCGTGGCCGAGTCGCGCCGGCGAGGCCGCGCGATCCGGGCGCCCGCGCCGCGCCGGTGATGCGTCGTGCGAGCCCGTTCGCCTCCATCGAGGCGGGCGAGTGTGGGGATGAGGCGCTACACTGGATCCAGACCTGCCTAGAGCAGGTCGTTTTCTGCCCTCAGCCGCGCCAAGGAGCCCGATGGCCCGCGGAGACGTGCGGATCGCAGTCACCCTCGCATGCGAGGACTGCAAGCGCCGCAACTACCAGACCAACAAGTCCAAGCGCAACAACCCGGATCGCATCACGTTGCGCAAGTTCTGCCGGTGGTGCCGCCACCACACCGCGCATCGGGAGACCCGCTAGCGCATGGCCCGCGACCGTGAACGAGCCAGGGAGCGCAAGGCCCGACGCAAGGGCCTTGAGCGCAACAACACACCGGGTCCCGTCGACCACGCCTCGGGGGAGGTCGACCGGTTCCAGGCCGACCTGGTCTCCCAGGCCGGTGGCGAGGCGGGGGCGGGCGAAGCCGAGGTCCGTGGCACCGACGAGGCCGCGCTCGAGCGCGAGGCCCTGGCCAGCGCCGGTGGGAGCAGCGGTGGCCCCGCGACCGCCGACGTCGGCACGGGCGACGCGTCCCGAGGCGGCGTCGGGCGCTTTCCGGGCTTCGTTCGCGCCTGCTGGGCCGAGCTGCAGCGGGTGCAGTGGCCCAACCGCCGCCAGGTCGCCCAGGGCACCGCGGTGGTGCTGGGGTTCGTCGCGCTGGCCGGCGCCTTTCTGGGCGCCGTGGACTTCGCCGCCGGCGAAGTGGTCGACCTGATCATCCTCTGACCCACCTTCCGAACGAGAGCCGCACCCAAGCATGTTCCGCTGGTACGTCGTCAACACCTATTCCGGTCACGAAAACAAGGTCAAGCAGAACCTGGAACACCGCGTGACCTCGCTCGGCCAGAAGCGCCACGTGCGCCAGGTGGTGGTGCCCACCGAGAGCCAGTCCGAGATGAAGGACGGCCAGAAGGTCATGGTGGAGAAGCGCACCATGCCCGGCTACGTGCTGGTCAACATGGACCTCAACGAGGACTCGTGGGGCGTGGTCAAGGGCACGCCCGGGGTCACCGGGTTCGTCGGGGCCTCCAACGAGCCCGTTCCGCTGACCCAGCCGGAGGTCGACCGCCTGCTGCACCGCGAGGTGGCCGTGCGCGAGCGCAAGAAGGCCACCTTCTCCATCGGCGAGTCGGTCAAGGTCATCTCCGGTCCGCTGTCGGACTTCTCCGGGGAGATCAGCGAGATCAACGAGGACGCCAGTAAGCTGAAGGTCCTCGTGTCCATCTTCGGCCGCGAAACCCCGGTCGAGGTCGGCTTCGACCAGGTCAAGAAGGTCTAACTCAGCCCGGGGCCTCGCCCCCGGGATCCCCCTTGTAACCAAGCGCGAGCGTGCGAGCGTGAAGAAGGTACTGACCACTATCAAGCTTCAAGCAACCGGCGGGCAGGCTTCGCCTGCGCCGCCGGTTGGCCCCGCCCTGGGCCAGCACGGCATCAACATCATGGAGTTCTGCAAGGCGTTCAACGCGCAGACCCAGCAGGACACGGGCACGGTGATCCCCGTGGAGATCACGGTCTTCGAGGACCGCTCCTTCACCTTCGTCACCAAGACCCCGCCCGCCGCCGTGCTCATCAAGCAGGCCATCAGCCTGGAGCGCGGCTCGGCCGAGCCCCATCGCAACAAGGTGGGACGTATCTCCCAGAGCCAGCTGCGCGAGATCGCCGAGAAGAAGCTGCCCGACCTCAACGCCCACGACGTTGACCAGGCGACGAAGATCATCGCCGGCACCGCCCGCTCCATGGGCGTGGAGGTGGAGGCCTGATGGCCCGCCACGGTCGTGCCTACCGCGAGCGCCTGGCCGCCGTCGACCGCGAGCGCGAGTACTCGCCCCAGGAGGCGGTCGCGCTGCTCAAGGCGTTGCCCGCCGCGAAGTTCGACGAGTCGATCGAGGTCCACGTGCGCACGGGTCTGAACGTGCGCCACGCCGACGAGCAGCTGCGCGGCACGATCGCGCTGCCCAACGGCCTGGGCAAGGAGGTCGCCATCGCCGTGTTCGCGCGGGGCGACAAGGCGCGCGAGGCCCAAGAGGCGGGCGCCGACGTCGTGGGCGACGAGGACCTGGCCAAGCGCGTCGAGGAGGGCTTCACCGGCTTCGACGTGGCCATCGCCACGCCGGACATGATGCCGGTGGTGGGGCGCCTGGGGCGCATCCTCGGTCCCCAGGGCAAGATGCCCAACCCCAAGGTGGGCACCGTCACCATGGACGTGCGCCGGGCCGTCCAGGAGTCCAAGGCCGGCAAGGTCGAGTACCGCACCGACCGCACGGCCAACGTGCACCTGGTGGTCGGCAAGAAGAGCTTTCCCGAGCGCCATCTGCTGGAGAACTACGCCGCGGTGGTCGACGAGCTGCTGCGGGCCAAGCCCTCGGCGGCCAAGGGTCGCTACCTGCGCACCATCACCCTGGCCCCCACCATGGGACCGGGCATCCGGGTCGACCCCGCGCGCACCCGTGACATCGTCGGGGAGGAGGCTCAGGCGGTCGCCGTCTAGCCCCTCCCCTCCACAGACCCCCGGCAGGAGACCGGGAAGAGGCCGAGTCCCCGGAGGGGGCGGACCGCTTCCCCCCGGAAGTCCGGGATAGGAGGCAGCAGTGAACCGAGAGCAGAAAGCCGCGGCGGTCGAGGAGATCGCCGGCCAGATCACCGAGGCCAACGCCGTCTACGCGGTCGACCCCCGCGGCATCTCCGTGCCCCAGGCCGCCGAGCTTCGCGCGCGCCTGCGCGACGCAGACGCGACCTTTCGCGTGGTCAAGAACACCCTGACCCTGCGCGCCGCCGACAAGGCGGAGGCAGAAGCGCTCAAGGCCCTGCTGGAGGGCCCGACCGCGCTGGCC
>DASZCY010000207.1:0-1555 GCA_035942615.1 Solirubrobacteraceae bacterium
GGGCCGGCGCGATCGGACCGTCATCCCTCGCTCCTCACGGCGTGTCGAAGCGTCTCACAGGAACTCCACACGAGCACCCATACGGGCATAGGTGTGGGCGGCGCGCTCGTCGAGGGTCAGCAACGTGCGCTCGTGCGCGGCGGCAGTGGAGGCCACCAGGGCGTCGTAGGCGGCTCCACCGGACACGCCGCCGTCGGCCAGACGTCCGAGCAGTCGTCGCCGCTCGTCGGGCGACAGCATGAGCCGCTCGCCAGGATATTCACCATCCAGGTGCTCGGTCACATGGTGGGGCAGGGCTCGGAAGGGCTCGGGGATGCGCGTGAGAACCGAGTACGCCTCGAGCTCGACATGATCGATCAGGTCGACAAGCTCCTCCACGGCGGTGAAGGCTGCGACGTTGCGAGGGTGCCATTGGCCAGCGGCAGCCACCACGACGCTGGTGTCCGGCGTCAACGGCGCATCCGGACCTGCTCGAGCACCTGGCGAACCTCGTCGACGCCGAAGGGCGGCGGGTCCTCCGGGTAGCGGATCACCGGGCGGCCGCCGACGTATTCGATTCGGGTCTGCGCAGCCGGGTGGCTCACCTCGAGCCGGCCGTTCACCGCGTCGAGCTCCAGCTCCTGTCCCGCGGCGAAGCCGAGATCGTCGCGCAGGCGCTTGGGAACGACGATCCGCCCCGCAGCGTCGATGGTGGCACGCATGGCATAAGGCTACCACTTATCTGGCAGACCGGCAGGCCCGCCCGGCCACGGCCGCGAGCGCAGCTCGGGGCGCTGGGGGCCAAGTCGTAGTGGCGCAGGTCGCGCCGTCAGGCGGGGCGGCGAACCTTGCCACGGTCGTGTCAAGGTTTCGCTAGCCTTTCCTGCCATGGCTCGCGACTACCTCTCCGCCGTCCGTGAACGCGTCGTCCTGTTCGACGGCGCCATGGGCGCCACCCTTGAGGACTTCGACCTCGACCTCGAGCGCGACTACCGCCTCCCGGGCCGCTGCCACGAGGCGCTGGTGCTCAACCGCCCCGACGTCATCCAGGGCGTCCACGAGTCCATGGTCGCCGCCGGAGCCGAGGTGGTGGAGACCGACACCTTTCAGGCCAGCCGCCTCAAGCTCGACGAGTGGGGCCTGGGCGAGCACACGCCCGAGATCAACCGCAGAGCGGCCGAGATCGCGCGCGCCGCCGTCGGGGAGGATCGCTTCGTGGCGGGCTCCATCGGCCCCACCGGCTACCTGCCGGCCTCCGACGACCCCACGCTGGGCAACATCTCCTTCCGCGACCTGGTCGAGGTGTTCACCGAGCAGGCCACCGGCCTGGTGCAGGGCGGCGCGGACCTCATCATCATCGAGACCGCGCAGGACATCCTCGAGGTCAAGGCGGCCATCTTCGGCGCCCGCGCCGCGTTTTGGGCCACCGGCCGCGCGCTGCCCCTCCAGATCTCGGTCTCCCTGCTGCCCAACGGCGGCAAGATGCTGCTGGGCACCGACATCTCCTCGGTGCTCACCACCCTGGAGGCGCTGAGGGTCGACGTGATCGCGCTGAACTGCTCGACCGGCCCCGAGG
>DASZCY010000208.1:0-16424 GCA_035942615.1 Solirubrobacteraceae bacterium
ACGGCCGGGCCGTGAAGCGCCTGCGTGAGCTCGGGATCGCGCGTGGCCGGGCGACAACGTTCAACGGCCATCGGGTGTTCGACATCCTCTCCGACGACCATTAGTAGGTGGGTTGCTTGCTGCGTTGTGCCGGACGTGCGCACCGTATGGTGACCGGCTGTCGCACGCGGACTTTGTCACCAAGCGCTTCGATAGGTGGAGCTTGGTGTCTGGCATCGTGCGCGCCGTCTTCGTCGATGCGTCACCGAACGGTGTAGCGTCGGCTCGGGGGGCAGAAGCGTAGACAGCTGAACAAGGCAGTTACGGCCCTCGGGCGGAGCGGAGCGCACGAGCCGCAGGAGCGGCGTGGGCGCGGGCACCCTCAGCGTTCCCCGCGCCGGCGCAGCACGCGCGCGTCGTCGGAGCGGCGCAGCGTCACGCGCGCGGCGTCGAGGTGCTCGAGGTGGGCCTGGGCGAACTTGCGGGTCGTCTGCAGCTCGTCGCGCAGCCGCGCGAGGGTGACCGCGCCGTCGGCGGCGATGAGCTCGCACACGCGACGTTGTACGGCTGCCAGCGCGTCGGGGTGCGCGTACAGGTCGCGGCCAATGCGCACCGCCCGCCCGGCGGCCTGCAGCTCGGCGAGGTGCTCGGCGTCGCCGCCGAGCTCCGCCCGCGAGGGAGGCTCGTGCCCGGCCTGGTGCAGGCGCGCCTCGAGGGCCAGGGCGGCCGCGGAGAGGGACGGGGGGGCGGCAGGAGCGACGGAGGCGTCCTCGCGTGCGTCACTCGCAGACGCGCGCGCCCGTGCGCCGGTCCAGCCGTCCGCCTCCTCTGGCTCCTCGCCGCGCGCCAGCGCCGTCAGCCGGACGGTGGCGGCGCGGGAGGGACCGTGCCTGCGGGGACGGGGGTCGAGGACGACGGCGCCTCCGAGCGTGTCGGGCGGCGCGAGCGAGCGCAGCACCAGGCGGTCGCCGCGGGCGGCGGCCAGAGGACGCTCGAGGCGCAGTTGGGCGAACTGCCCGCCCAGGGGCGCGAGGCGGGCGGGGGCCTCGCGGGTGCCGTGGTGGACGTGCAGGCGCGGGACCTGCGGGGGGCGCTCGTCGAGCTGGACGTCGAGCACGCGGCTGGGCGCGAGGTCGGTTCCCTCCCCGGCCAGCACGTCGCCACGGCCCACCTCGTCGCGGCTCACCCCGATGAGGTTCACTGCCACGCGCTGGCCGGACCGTGCGCGATCGACGCCGCGATCGTGGACCTGGACGGAGCGCACCCGGGCGCTGACGCGCCGACCGCGGTCGCGCGCGGCGGCGGGCAGGAGCTCGACGGTGTCCCCCCGTCCCACGGTCCCGCGCCACAGCGTCCCCGTGACCACCGTGCCCGCGCCCTTGATGGTGAAGGAACGGTCGACGTGCAACACGGCGGGCTCGCCGTCCGTGCCGGTCGCGCGGCCGGCCAGCCCGGCCGCGCAGCGATCGAGGGCGGCGCGCAGGTCGTCCAGCCCCGTGCCCGTTCGCGCGCTGACCGCGACGACCGGCGCGCCGGGTAGCAGCTCGGCGGCCTCGGCGGCCGCGAGCGCCGGATCGAGCACGTCGGCCTTGGTCACCGCCACCACGCCAGCCTGGATGCCCAGCCCCTGCAGCACGGCCACGTGCTCGAGGGTCTGGGGCATCACCCCGTCGTCGGCGGCGATGCACATCAGGTACAGGTCGATCCCGCTCGCGCCCGCGACCATGGTGCGCACGAAGCGCTCGTGGCCGGGCACGTCGATCACCGAGAGGTTCCGCCCGGAGGGCAGCTCCAGCCGGGCGTAGCCCAGCTCGATGGAGATCCCGCGCCGGCGCTCCTCGGCCAGCGTGTCGGTGGCGGTGCCGGTGAGCGCGCCGATCAGCGCCGTCTTGCCGTGGTCGATGTGCCCGGCGGTGCCCAGCGTGAGCGGCGCGACAGAGGTCGGCTCGGGCGCCGCTGAGACCTCTCCCACGCTCATGCCAGTGCGGCGCGCGCGGCGGCGGCCGTGGGGCCGACCTCGTCGGCGGTCATGGTGCGTGGGTCGAGGATGACGCCACCAGCGGCGATGCGGGCCATCACCGCAGGCGCCCCGCCGCGCAGCGCGGCGGCCAGGGCGTCGGCGCCGGCGGCCGCGGGGTCGAGGACCACCGCGGCCCCGCGCAGCTCCAGCAGCGGCAGGGCGCCGCCGCCCACCCTGGCCACCGCCTCGACGACCGTGGCACGCTCGCCGATGGCGCCGGCCAGCGCATGAGCGCGGTCTTCCAGCTCCTCCGGGGAGGCCGACAGCATGGCCAGCACCGGGATCTCGCGGCGGGCGAGCTGGGGATCGCGCAGCAGGGCGAGCGTGGCCTCCAGCGCGGCCAGCGAGAGCTTGTCGATGCGCAGCGCCCGCGCGAGGGGATGGCGGCGCGCGCGCTCGACGTGCTCGCGCGTGCCCACGACGACGCCCGCCTGCGGGCCTCCCAGCAGCTTGTCGGCGCTGAAGAGGGTCAGCGCCGCCCCGGCGCGCACCGAGCGGCGCGCGTCGGGCTCCTCGTCGAGGCCGGGCGCCAAGGCGGGGTCGAGCACCCCCGAGCCGATGTCGTCGATGACGGGGATGCCCAGGCCGCACAGATCCTCGACCGTCACCTCCTCGACGAAGCCCTGCTGGCGGAAGTTCGAGGGATGCGCGCGCAGGATGGCGCCGGTCGCGTCGGTCAGGGCGGCCGCGTAGTCGCCCAGCCGGGTGCGGTTGGTGGTGCCGACCTCGACCAGCTTCGAGCCCGATTGGGCGATGACCTCAGGCAGGCGGAACGAGCCGCCGATCTCGATGAGCTGGCCCCGCGAGACCACGATCTCCCGCCCCCTCCCACCCAGCGCGGCCGCCGCCAGCAGCGTGGCGGCCGCGCAGTTGTTGACGACCATGGCCGCCTCGGCGCCCGTCAGCTCGCACAGGAGCGCCTCGACGTGTGCGTGGCGCGACCCGCGCGCGCCCGTGGCCAGGTCGAGCTCCAGGTTGGAGTACCCCTCGCCCGCGGCAGCGACGGCCGCCCGCGCCGCAGCAGCCAGCGGCGCGCGGCCCAGGTTCGTGTGCACCACCACACCGGTGGCGTTGATCACGCGGCGCAGCGAGGGCTGCAGACGCGCGCGGGCGAGCTCGACGAGGTCGGCCCCGGCGCCCTCGCCGGCCAGCAGGGCGGCGCGCTGCTCGGCGAGCACCTCACGAGCCAGCACGGTGGCCAGGCGGTCCACGGAGGGCAGGGAGCGCAGGACGCTCACGCCGGCCGGTTGCCGGGCACCCACTCGCCCTCCTCCCGCTTCCAGATCGGGGCGTTGGCCTTGACCTCGTCGATGATCTCCCGCGCACCCGCGAAGGCCTCCGCGCGGTGGGGCGCGCTCACGGCCACTGCGACCGAGGGCTCGCCGAGGTCGACGCGGCCGACACGGTGCTCGCACGCCGCGGCGCACAGGCCGTGACGCTCCATGGCCACCTCCACGAGGGCACGCATCCGCTCGAGAGCCATCTCTTCGTAGGCCTGGTAGTCGAGGAAGTCGACCTCGCGAGTGACCCCGGTGAAGGTCACCACCGCGCCGGCGCGCGGGTCGCGCACCCGCTCGGCCAGCGCGCCGGGGTCCAGCGCCTCGCCGGTGACCCGCACCCGCAGCCCCGCGCCGCCCGACACGGGCGGGATGAGCGCGACCTCGTCGCCGGCGGCCAGGGTCGCGTCCTCCCGGGCGTATTCGCGGTTGACCGCCATGACCACCGGCAGCCCGGCCGCCACCTGGTCGAGGGCTGCGAGGGCATCGGCCACGCGCGCCCCCTCGGGGAGGTCGAGCTCGAGTTCCCCCGCGCCGGCGCGCTCGCGCATCTGGGCGAAGAGGCGGACGCGGACCTTCACGCGGCGCAGCGTACCCTCCCCGCCTGTGCTCGCCCGCTAGGGCAGGCGCCCGAACCACAGCAGCGACAGCCCGCCGCCGCCCAGCAGCAGGAGGATCCCGCTCGCGGCGAAGCCGGCGGTGACCTCGCGCCGCTGGCGCTCGGTGGCGATGCGGCTACCCAGTCGCTGGTAGATCTTGTCCAGGCGCTGGGCATCGAGCGCCTGGAACGCCCTGCCGCCGGTGATCTCGGCGATCTGGGCGAGGGTCTCGCGGTCGGGGGGCACGGGGATCGTCTGGGGCAGGAACCCGCCGGGAGGGATCTGACGGATCTCGCCCTCGTCGGTGCCCAGGGCGACGGCGTAGATCGGGATGCCAAGCTCGGCGGCCCGCTGGGCGGCGTCCAGGGGCTGCCTGAGCCCGACGGTGTTCTCGCCGTCGGAGAGCAGCACGATGGCCGCCGGCGGGGGCTTGCCCTCCTCCCGCCCGCGAGCGACGCCCTCGAGTGCGTCGATCGCGGTGGCCAGCCCGTCGCCCATCGCGGTGCCTCCCTCGGCCTCGAGCCCGGCCAGCGCGTCGGCCAGCGGCTCGCGCTGCGTGGTGAGCGGCACCTGCACCGCCGCGGCCTGGCTGAAGGTGACCAGCCCCAGGCGCACCTCGTCGGGCAGCGTCTCGGCCAGGCGCAGGCCGGCGCCCTGGGCGGCGCTGAGGCGGTCGGGCGCCACATCCTCGGCCTTCATGGAGCCCGAGACGTCGGTGACCAGCATGATCGCCGCGCGCTCGCGCGGGACCGCGAGCGTGGCGTGCGGACGCGCGAGCGCCACCGCCAGCGCGGCCAGAGCCAGGCAGAACAGGGCGGGCGGCACGTGACGGCGCCACTGGGGCGTTTCGCGGACCACGTTGGCCAACAGATCAAGGTTGGTGAAGCGCGCGGCGTAGCGGGGCCGCGCGCGCTGCACGAGCACATAGGCACCCGCCACGACCGGGACGATGAGCAGCGCGAGCAGCGCGGCGGGCCACTCGAAGCTCACGCGCGCAGCCTCCGCACCGGCGGCCGGCGCGCCAGGAAGGTGGCCAGCGGGCGCAGCCACTCGCCCTCGGTGGTCACCGTCAGCGGCTGGACGCGCGCGGCGCGCAGCGCGACGTGCAGCTCGTCGCGCTCACGCGCCGCCGCGGCGGCAAAGCGCTCGCGCAGACGGCGGCTGGAGGTGTCCACGCGCAGATGGCGGCCGGTCTCGGGGTCGACCAGCGCCAGCTCGCCCAGTGCGGGCAGGTCCATCTCGCGCGGATCGCGCACCTCGACGGCCAGGATCTCGTGGCGGGCCGCCAGGCGACGCAGCGGCTGCGTCCAGTCGTCCGCCTCGCGCGAACGGAAGTCGGAGACCACGACGACCAGGCCGGGACGGCGTGCCATGCCCGCCAGACGCCGCAGGCCTTCGCCCAGCGCCACCGACGGCGTCCCGTCGGGCTCGGGCTCGGCGCGGGCGAAGGCCAGCGCGGCCAGCAGCCCCGACCGGCCCTGGCGCGGCGGACGCACGCGCGCTTCGGGCACGCCGACGCTCATCACGCCCAGACGGTTGCCCCGGCGCGTGGCCAGGTGACCGATGGCCAGCGCCACGCCCTCGGCGACGTCGGCCTTGCGCCGGTCGGCGGTGCCAAAGCGCATGGAGGCCGATGCGTCGAGGGCCAGCCACGTCGTCAGCGTACGCTCGGCCACGTGCACGCGCTCGTGGGGCTCGCCCATGCGCGCCGTCGCGCTGGGCTCCAGGTGCCGCACGTCGTCGCCCACCTCATAGGGGCGCACCTGCGCCAGCTCGGTGCCCACCCCTACCGCGGGCGAGCGCCGCTCGCCGGGCCACAGGTCCTCCACCCGCGCGCCCACCGCCAGGTCCAGGGCGCGCAGCGTCGCGGGCGGGACCGCCCCCGGGCCGGGTGCATGGGGTGGGCGGTCGCGCGCGGCGCGCCCGCCCGCGCGCACCGAGATCCCGGTCATGCCGCGGGTCGGGGATCCGCGCGACCGGGCTCCCCGGCGGAGACCGAGCGCGCGGCGGCCTCGGGGCGCACGGGCCCCCGCTCGAGACGCGCGTCGCGCTCCTCCCCGCGCGAGAGCTGCACCTCCGGCTCGCTGACCGCGGCCAGCACCCGGTCGAGGATGACGTCGGGCGTCACGCCCTCGGCGAGCGCCTCGTAGGTGAGCACGAGACGGTGGCGCAGGATGTCGCGCGCCAGGTCACGCACGTCGCGGGGCAGGGCGTAGTGGCGCCCGCGCAGCAGCGCCAGGGCCTGGGCGGCGTGCACGAGGTTCAGCGAGCCGCGCGGGCTGGCGCCGAACTCGACCTGCTCGAGCAGCTCCCCCACCCCGAACTCCAGCGGACGGCGGGTACAGGCCACCAGGTTCACCGCATACTGGGCCACCGCGCGGTCGACGTAGATGTCGCGCGCGGCCGCCTGGAAGCGCTCCAGGGACTCGGCCGCGAGCACCCGCTCCACCACCGCCGGGCGGTCCAGCGAGCGGGCCACGATGGCCACCTCCTCGTGGTCGGAGGGGTAGTCGAGCAGCAGCTTGAACATGAAGCGGTCGACCTGGGCCTCTGGCAGCGGGTAGGTGCCCTCCGACTCGATCGGATTCTGCGTGGCCAGGACGAGGAACGGCCGGGGCACCGGAAAGGTCTGGCCTCCGATGGACACCTGACGCTCCTGCATGACCTCCAGCAGGGCCGACTGCACCTTGGCGGGCGCACGGTTGACCTCGTCGGCCAGCAGCACGTTGGTGTGCACCGGGCCCAACTCGATGTCGAATCCGTCCATGCCCGGGCGCAGGACCCGCGTGCCCACCAGGTCGGCGGGCACCAGGTCGGGCGTGAACTGCACGCGGCGAAAGGAGCCGCCCAGCACGTCGGCCAGCGTGCTGACGGTCAACGTCTTGGCCAGCCCGGGCACACCCTCCAGCAGCACGTGCCCGCCGGCCAGGAGGGCGACGAGCAAGCGCTCGAGCATGTCCTCCTGGCCGACGATGACGCGCTTGACCTCGAAGAGGGCGGCCTCCAGCGCGTCGCGGGCCTCGGTGTCACCGGCCCGCGGGGTCATGGGCCGGCCGACTCGGGCCGCCTGCCCAGCTCGACGTTGAGTGACTCCTCGTCGCCGCCGCGGCGCACGTCGACCTCGATGCGCTCGCCCGGGCGCTTGGAGGTGACGACCTCGGCCACGTCGGCCGACTCCCCGACCTCCTCACCGGCCACGCCGGTGATCACGTCGCCGCGCTCGAAGCCCGCCTCTGCGGCGGGGCTGTCCGGTCGGATCTCGACCACCAGGGCGCCCGGGTCGCCGTTGGGGGCGTCGGTGGTCGACACGCCCAGGTAGGCACGTTCGATCCTCTCGCCGCGGCGCAGCTGCGGGATGACGTCCTTGGCCGTGTCGACCGGGATCGCGAACCCGACGCCGGAGTTGGATTGCGAGTCGGTGGCGATCTGCGCGTTGATGCCGATGACGCGCCCGCGCGCGTCCAGCAGCGGCCCGCCCGAGTTGCCGGGGTTGATCGCCGCGTCGGTCTGCAGCGCGCCGTCGATCGTGAAGTCGTTGGGGGCGCGGATCGGCCGGTCCAGCGCGGAGATCACGCCGGTGGTCAGCGAGCCGCGCAGGCCGAAGGGGGAGCCGATGGCCACCGCCGGCTGGCCGACCTCCACGTCGTCGGAGGAGCCGAGCTCGAGGGGCTCGAGGCCGCCCTCGACCTCCTCGGGATCGACCTTCAGCACGGCGAGGTCGGTTCCGGGGTCAGTGCCCATCACCTGGGCAGGAATCAGCTCGTCGGCCGCGCCGACACGCACGCGCACCTCGTCGGCGTCCGCAACCACGTGCTGGTTGGTGAGGATGTTGCCCTCCTCGTCGAGCACGAAGCCCGATCCCGAGCCCTCGGGCTGGTCGAGGCCCAGCAGGCCGGCGGGCTCGTCGGAGCCCACCTGCACGAAGACCACGCCGTTGGACACGCGGTCGTAAAGGCTGCTCACGTCGGTGAGATCGGCAGGAGCCGACGAGGCGGACGACTCGCTGTCACCGGCCGGTTCCTGCGAGGAGCCTGCGTTTCCACCATCGAAGGCGCCACCGAGGCCGAGGCCGATGACCACGAGCGCGATCACGCCCGCGCCCAGCAGGGCGGAGAAGAAGTTGGAGAGGCGGCTGTTCATGCCACGACAGTCAAGGGCAAGATGCTTTATGGGTCCTAAGACTGGGCTGCGGGCCGCATCCGCGCTTCGGGCACGGGGCGCACCTGCACCAGACGGGTAGCCCGCCGAAATGCCCCCACGATCCCGCCGCTCCGGCGGCCGCTTCCGGCTGCTGCCCATCCCCCACTACTCGACGCGCACACGGCGCGGCTCGCGCGTCCGCGTGGGCGGCTGCTGCCTGCCCATCCCGCTTGGGGTGATCGGCGCGGTCGCGCTGGGGGCCCGCCTGCGGATTCGCTGAGCCTCCGCCGTGGCATCCTTGCGCCATGGCCACCGAAGAACGTCTCACCGTCGCCCCCGTCGTCGGACCTGATGACCCGCGCCGCTTCACCGATTCCGGCATCGAGATCGAGCCGTTGTACACGGAGGACGACCTGCCCGCCGACCTGCCCGAGCGCCTGGGCGAGCCGGCCTCGCACCCGTACACGCGCGGGGTGCACCGCGAGATGTATCGCAAGCGCTTGTGGACGATGCGCCAGTACGCGGGCTACGCGTCGGCCAAGGAGTCCAACGAGCGCTACAAGTACCTGCTCGAGCACGGCTCCACCGGGCTGTCGATGGCCTTTGACCTGCCCACCCAGCTGGGCCTGGACTCTGACGACCCCCGCTGCCTGGGCGAGGTCGGGCGCACCGGGGTGGCCATCGACACCATCGACGACATGCGCCTGGTCTTCGACGGGATTCCCCTCGACGAGGTGTCCACCTCGATGACCATCAACGCGCCGGCCAGCGTGCTGCTGTTGCTCTACGAGCTGGTGGGCGAGGAGCAGGGGGTGTCCAGCGAGCAGCTGCGCGGCACCACCCAGAACGACATCCTCAAGGAGTACATCGCGCGCGGGAACTACATCTACCCCCCCAAGGGCGCGATGCGCCTGGTCACCGACCTGTTCGCCTACTGCCACGAGCACGTGCCGCGCTGGAACACCATCTCCATCTCGGGCTACCACATGCGCGAGCAGGGCGCCTCGGCGGTGCAGGAGGTGGCCTTCACGCTGGCCAACGGCATCGCCTACGTGCAGGCGGCGCTCGACGCGGGCCTGGCCGTCGACGACTTCGCCCCGCGCCTGGCCTTCTTCTTCAACGGCCACAACAACGTCTTCCAGGAGGTGGCAAAGTTCCGCGCCGTCCGGCGCATGTGGGCGCAGATCATGACCGAGCGCTTCGGGGCACAGGATCCCAAGTCGGCCATGCTGCGCTTCCACACCCAGACCGGGGGCGTGACGCTCACCGCCCAGCAGCCCCAGAACAACGTGGTGCGCGTGGCGCTGCAGGCCTTCGCGGCGGTGTGCGGGGGCACCCAGTCGCTGCATACCAACGGGTGGGACGAGGCGCTCTCCCTGCCCACCGAGCGCGCCGCCAAGATCGCCCTGCGCACGCAGCAGATCGTCGCCCACGAGTCGGGGGCCACCGACACCGTCGACCCCTTCGCGGGCTCCTACTTCGTCGAGGCGCTGACCGACGAGATCGAGACGCGAGCCCAGGACCTGATCGACAAGATCGACGGCATGGGTGGCTCCGTCGAGGCGATCGCCTTCATCAAAGGTGAGGTGGAGGAGAGCGCGTGGGGCTACGCCGAGCGGTATCGCATCGCCCAGGACGTCGTCGTGGGGGTCAACGAATACGAGGAGGAGCCGCTGGAGATCGACGACATCCTGCGCGTCGATCCCGAAACCGAGCAGGAGCAGGTGGAGCGCCTGAAGGCCTTCAAGGCCGACCGCGACGCCGAGCAGGTCGAGCGCCGCCTGGGCGAGATCCGCCGCGCCGCCGAGGGCAGCGACAACCTCCTCTACCCCATCAAGGACGCCCTGCGCGACCGCTGCTCCATGGGCGAGGTCTGCGGGGCGATGCGCGACGTGTTCGGGGACTATCAGCCGACGTTCTGAGAATTTTGCGTACGCGCTGGCTGAGGCCGAGTACGTCGACACTCGGACCCGTCGGCGTCCCAGGGCGGGCGAGTGCGCAATCAATCCCGGCACTTCGGAACCGTTCCAGACTGGTACGGTGCTGGACGTGTCGATCAACGCCCCCGAGGAGCGCCTGCGCGCCGCGGGCCTGCGCGCCACGAGGCCGCGCAGCGTGGTGCTCGGGGTGCTGACCGACGCGACCGACCATCCGCGTGTCGACCAGGTGATCGAACGGGTGCGCGGGCGGGGGGCGCGCATCTCTGTCCAGGCTGCCTACGACGCCTGCGAGGCCCTGCGCCAGGCCGGCCTCGCGCGGCGCATCGAGCTGCCCGGCTCGCCCACCCGCTACGAGGCGCGCGCGGGCGACAACCATCATCACCTCGTGTGCCGCGGGTGCGGGGTGACCGCCGACGTCGACTGCGCCACCGGCGCCGCGCCCTGCCTCGAGCCCTCCACCATGCACGGCTTCGCCGTGGACGAGGCCGAGGTGACCTACTGGGGCCTATGTCCCGCCTGCCAGGCCCACCACGACAACGACCGGGAGGAATCCCATGGCTGACGACCGCCGCACGCTGACCAACCGCCAGGGCCATCCGATCCGCGACAACCAGAACGAGCGCACCGTCGGCGCGCGCGGGCCGGCCACGCTCGAGAACTACCAGTTCCTGGAGAAGATCAGCCACTTCGACCGCGAGCGGATCCCCGAGCGTGTGGTGCACGCGCGCGGCGCCACCGCCTACGGCTACTTCGAGGCCTACGGTGCCTGGGGCGACGAGCCGATCGCGCAGTTCACGCGCGCCAAGGTGCTGGCGGAGCGGGGCAAGCGCACCGACGTGGCGGTGCGCTTCTCCACCGTCGCCGGCGGGCGCGACTCCTCCGAGGCCGCGCGCGATCCCCGCGGCTTCGCGGTGAAGTTCTACACCGAGGAGGGCAACTGGGACCTCGTGGGCAACAACCTCGGCGTCTTCTTCATCCGCGACGCGATCAAGTTCCCCGACTTCATCCACTCCCAGAAGCCCGACCCGGTGACCTTCCGCCAGGAGCCCAACCGCCAGCTGGACTTCATCAGCCAGACCCCCGAGTCGATGCACATGGTCATGCTGCTCTACAGCCCGCGCGGCATCCCGGCCAGCTATCGCACCATGCAGGGCTTCGGGGTCAACACCTACAAGTGGGTCAACGCCCAGGGCGACACCGTCCTGGTCAAGTACCACTGGATCCCCAAGCTGGGGGTGCGCAGCTGGACGGCGGCCGACGCCGCCGCCGTGCAGGCCCAGGACCTGGGCGCGCACCCCAAGGCCCTCCACGACGCGATCGAGCGTGGCGACTACCCCGAGTGGGAGCTGCGCGTGCAGATGATGGCCGACGGCGAGCACCCCGAGCTGGACTTCGACCCCCTGGACGACACCAAGGTGTGGCCCGAGGAGATCTTCGAACCCAAGCCCGTCGGGCGCATGGTGCTCGAGCGCAACGTGGCCAACGTCTTCGCCGAAAACGAGCAGATCGCCTTTGGCACCGGCGTGCTCGTCGACGGGCTGGACTTCTCCGACGACAAGATGCTCGTCGGGCGCACGTTCTCCTACAGCGACACCCAGCGCTACCGCGTCGGCCCCAACTACCTGCAGCTGCCGGTCAACCAGGCCAAGAACGCCGCGGTGGCCACCAACCAGCGCGACGGGCAAATGACCTACCACGTCGATGACGGCGGCGAGAACCCGCACGTCAACTACGAGCCGTCGATCACCGGCGGCCTGGCCGAGGCGTCCGGGCCCGGCCACGACGAGCAGGGCCCGGTCATCGAGGGCCGCCTCACCCGCGCGCGCATCCCGCGCACCCGCGACTACGCCCAGGCCGGCGAGCGCTTCCGCCTGTCCGAGGAGTGGGAACGCGACGACCTGGTGGCCAACCTCATCGACGCCCTGGGCCAGTGCGACCGTCCCATCCAGGAGCGCATGGTCTGGCACCTGCTCATGGTCGAGGACGAGCTGGGCCTGCGCGTCGGCGACGGCGTGGGCATCGCTCCCGACGACGTCCGCCAGCTCGAGCCGCTGCCCACCCAGACCCTCGACGAGGAGGAGCAGGCGCGCCGGGCCAACCTGGGCGCCAACGGGCCACGCGACGTCAGCGGACACATGATGACCCACTGTGTGCCCAACGAGCGCGACGCGCGGGCCGAGCAGCCCGAGCTCGCATCGGCCTCCTAGCCGGCCCGCGTACGCGTCGGCGCCCCGAGGACATGGTCTACGAGTTCGTCCTCGCGCTGCACATCGTGGCGGTTCTCGTCGCGTTCGGCCCGGTGTTCGCCTATCCCGTGCTGCTGCGCGCGGCCCGGAGGGCAGGCCCCGCCGCGCTGGCCACGTTTCACCAGGGCCAGGTGCTGCTGGTGCGCTACGGCACCTTCGCGGCGGTGATCGTCCTGGCCGCCGGAATCTATCTGAGCCTCATTCGGTGGAGCCTGGGCGACCCGTGGATCTCGGCCACCTTCGTGGTCCTGTTCGTGCTGTTCGGCCTCTACGGCGCCGTCCTGGCTCCCACCGAGCGCCGCGCCGCCGAGCTGGCCGTCCGCGACGCGGGGGCGGGACGGGCCAGCCCGGAGTACGACGCAGCGGCGCGGCGGCTGAGCAACATCATGACGGCGGCGGGCGTGCTGGTCGCGCTGGCCATCGTGCTCATGACGGTCAAGCCTGGCGCGTAGCGTGCCGGAGGCGCCGCGAACCTCGACCCGCCACCGGGAAGGAGTCCGCCCACCACCCGGCGAACAGGGCCGCGATGACCGAGACCACGATCCAGCGCACCCTCGTCAAGAGCCCGCCCGAGCTGTGGGCCGAGCTCAGCGACGCCGACGCCCTCGCCCGGCACCTGGAGGACTTCGGCGAGATCCGCATCACCCGCAAGGAGCCCGAGACGACCGTCGCCTGGGAGGGCGACCGCGCAAGCGGCACGGTCACCATCGAGCCCACCGGCTGGGGCACCCGCGTGGTGCTCACGGCCGCCGAGCGTGAGGCAGCGGGCCGGCGGGCGCTCGAGCCCGCCGCGGACGTCGCCGTCGCGGCCGAGCCCGTGCAGGAGGCCGGGGAAGAGCAGCCCGCCGCCGCGGAGGTCCACGGTCTACCCGCCCGGCGCGGCCTGCTGACCCGGCTGGCCTTCTGGCGTCGGCGTCGGCGTCGCACCCACGCCCAGCGCGTGGCCGACGCCAAGCGCCGCGACGAGCGACGCGTGGCCGCCGGCGAGCCGCCTGCCCGCGTGCGCGCGGGTGCCAACAAGCCCTCGGATCTCGCCCTGGCGGTCGCGGAGGCCGAGCGGGGTGCGGCCGGGGTGGCCCCGCAGCGCAGCCGGCCCGAGCTGGCGCCCGAGGAGGCCGAGGCGGTGCTGGCCCGCACGCTGGACGCGCTGGGCCAGGCCCACCACCGGCCGTTCTCGCGCGAGTAGGACACCAGGGCGGACCCGGCGGCACACCCGCGTTCGCGTCACGACGTCGCCCACGCCGGGCGGGCCCCGAGGGCGCCGTCGCTAGCGTGATTGCGTGAGCAACGAGGAGCGTGCCCGTGTCCTGCCCGTGCTGGCCACGCTGGGCTGGCGGCCTTGGCCTTCGCGCTGTCGCAGACGATGGTGGTGCCCGCCCTGCCGGCCATCGCGCAGGAGTACGGGACCAGCCGCGGCGGTGCGGCCTGGGTGCTCACCGGCTTCCTGCTGAGCGCCTCGGTCGCCACGCCCATCGCGGGCAAGCTCGGCGACGTGCTGGGCAAGGGCCGGGTGCTCGCCGGCGTGCTGCTCGCCTTCTCGGCCCGCTCGGTGGTCAGCGGGCTGGCCGACGCGTTCGGGCCGCTCGTCGCCGGGCGCGTGCTGCAGGGCGTCGCCGGCGGCGTCTTCCCGCTGGCCCTTGGCATCATCCGCGACACCTTCCCGTCCCCGCGCCTCGGCGTGGGCATCGGGAGCCTCAGCGCGATGTTCGGGATCGGCCTGCCGCTCGCCGGGGTCCTCGTCGACTCCGCGGGCGTTTCGCCCGTCTTCTGGTCGGGTCTCATCGCCGCGCCGGCCGCGCTGGCCGCCTGGCGGTTCGTTCCCGCCTCGCCGTCGCGCGAGGGCTCGGCCTCCGTCGACTGGGCCGGCGCGGTGGGCCTCTCCGCGGCGCTGGCCGCCCCCCTGCTGGCGCTCAGCCAGTCCAACGCCTGGGACTGGAGCTCGCCGGCGACGCTCGGGCTGCTGGGCGGCGGGCTTGCCGCCCTCGTGGGATGGGTCCGCCTGGAGCTGGGCCGGGACGAGCCGCTGGTGGACATCCGCCTGCTGAGCACCCGGGCGGTCGCCGCCACCAACCTCACCGGCTTCCTGGTCGGCTTCGCGATGTTCTCCTCCTTCCTGCTCATCCCCCAGTTCGCCAGACCCCCCTGCCGGCCGGCTACGGCTTCGGCGCCTCGGCCACAGCGGCGGGGCTGATCATGCCCCCCAGCGCGCTGGTGATGCTCGCGGCCGGGCCTCTGGCCGGCGCGGTGGGCAGCCGGATCGGCTTCCGTCCCGTCCTGACCACGGGAAGCGCGGCGATCTGCGTCTCCTTCCTGCTGCTGGTCGTCGCCCATGGCGCAGTGTGGGAGTTCCTGGTCTCCGGCGTTCTGTTGGGCGTGGGCATCTCCCTGCTCGTTGGCCGCCATGGCCAACCTCATCGTCCAGGCGGTCCCCCAGCGCGATGTCGGCATCGCCACCGGCATTAGCACCATCGCGCGCACCGTTGGCGGGGCCTTCGGCTCGGCGGTGGCCACCGCGGTGGTGACCGCCCAGCTGCTCCCAGGCACGCCCTTGCCCGCCGAGTCGGGCTACACCGCCGCCTTCCTCGCGGCCGCGGCGGGCGGCGCACTTGCGCTGGTCGCCGCGCTGTTGGTGCCTCGCCTGCCACGCGGGCGGGCACCGAGACGCGAGCCGGTTGTCGTAGGATCGCGCCCCTCATGAGCCAGCGCACCACGCCCCCCGAGACCTACGAGGAGAAGCTCGCCCGACTGACCGAGCTGCGCGAGGCCGCGATGCACTCGGTCCCCCAGGGTGAGGACAAGCAGCACGAACGCGGGAAGATGACCGCGCGCGAGCGCGTGGAGAAGCTGCTCGACCCGGGCTCCTTCCAGGAGCTGGACACCTTCGTGCGCCACCGTACGGTGGACTTCGAGATGCACAAGAACCGCCCCTGGGGCGACGCGGTGGTCACCGGCCACGGGACCGTCGACGGACGGCGCGTGTGCGTCTTTTCCCAGGACTTCACGGTCTTCGGAGGCTCGCTGGGCGAGGTCATGTCCGAGAAGATGTGCAAGGTCATGGATCTGGCGGCCAAGATCGGCTGCCCGATCATCGGCATCAACGACTCGGGCGGAGCGCGCATCCAAGAGGGCGTGGTCTCCCTGGGCGCCTACGGCAACGTCTTCACGCGCAACGTGAAGTGCTCGGGCGTGATCCCCCAGATCTCGCTGATCATGGGCCCGTGCGCCGGCGGTGCGGTGTACTCGCCGGCCCTCACCGACTTCATCTTCATGGTGAAGGAGACCTCGCATATGTTCATCACCGGCCCCGACGTGATCAAGACGGTCACCGGCGAGGAGGTGGACTTCGAGGAGCTCGGCGGAGCGATGTCCCACAACTCCAAGTCGGGCGTCGCCCACCTGGCCGCCGAAGACGAGGAGGTGTGCCTGGAGGACACCCGCTACCTCATCTCCTTCCTGCCCCAGAACAATCTCGAGACCACGCCGCGCGTCCTGCCCTCCGACGATCCGATGCGCATGGACGAGGAGCTGGACTCCGTGGTCCCCGACAATGCGCAGAAGCCCTATGATATGCGCGACGCGGTCCGCCTGACCGTGGACGACGGCGAGTTCTTCGAGATCCACGAGCACTACGCGCGCAACGTCGTCTGTGGCTTTGCGCGGCTGGACGGCTACGCGGTGGGCGTGGTGGGCAATCAGCCTGCCCACCTGGCCGGCGTGCTGGACATCGACGCCTCGGACAAGGCAGCCCGCTTCGTGCGCACGTGCGACGCGTTCAACATCCCCCTGATCACCTTCGTCGACGTGCCCGGGTTCCTGCCCGGCACCGAGCAGGAGTGGGGCGGCATCATCCGCCACGGCGCCAAGCTGCTGTACGCCTTCACCGAGGCCACGGTGCCCAAGCTCACCGTGATCACCCGCAAGGCCTACGGCGGCGCCTACGACGTCATGGCCTCCAAGCACCTGCTGGCCGACATCAACTTCGCCTGGCCGACTTCGGAGATCGCAGTGATGGGCCCCGACGCGGCGGTGAACATCATCTACCGCCGCGACCTGGCCAAGTCGCCCACGCCCGACGAGCGGCGCGAAAAGCTCATCTCCGACTACAAGGCCCACTTCGCCAATCCCTACGCGGCGGCCGAGCGGGGCTACGTCGATGACGTGATCGTCCCCCACCAGACGCGCCCCAAGCTCATCACCGCCCTGCACCCGCTGCTGACCAAGCG
>DASZCY010000209.1:0-1747 GCA_035942615.1 Solirubrobacteraceae bacterium
GGCAGGCGCAGCACGCGCGCGCCCGCCTCCTCGGCGAGCGCGGCGGTGGCGTCGCGCGAGCCGTTGTCGACCACCAGCACCTCGTGCTCGGGTGCCCCGGCCTGGGCACCCAGCGCGGCCAGCGTGGCGGGCAGCGTCGCCTCCGCGTCGCGCGCGGGAACGATCACGGAGACGGCGGGCGGCGGGGGACCGGGCACGCCGCCACGCTATCGCCGTGGCACTGGGGGTCCACGCACCGGGCACGCTTCTCGGTGCAGCCGGACGGCCTTGCCATGGTCGCGTGATCGCGCGACACTGCCGGTAGGGCCTCTGGGACGGGGCGCGACTCCGCTCGCCCGGCCGTGTTGCAACCACCCAATGCGACGTTTCCCCCTGCTCCTCGTGCCTGTCCTGGCGGCCCTGGCCGTCTTTGCGGGCCCTGCCCTGTCCACCGAGCGCTGGCGTCCCTCGGCGCTCGACTTCGAGCTGGGCCTGCCCGACACCGCCCTGGCCCGGGCGGCCGGGACCGGCCTGTGGACCTCCGAGCCGATCGAACCGGGCAAGCGCTTCGACCTCGTGGGGCTGCGCTGGGAGAGGACCGAGCGCCCCGTGGAGGTGTGGGTCCGCACCCACTCGCCCCAGGACGGCTGGAGCCGCTGGGTGCGGGCCGAGGGCGAGATCAACGAGCCGGCCAGCGCGGGCGTGTGGGCGGGCGGCGCCGACGCCTTCCAGGTGGCCTTCGACCAGCGTCCTAGCGGGCTGCGCGCCCACCTGGTCAACACCACCGGCAGCGCCACCCCCCGCCAGCGCGCGGCCACGGCGGTGCGCCGCGCGCTCAACACCGCGGTCATCGCCACCGCCGGCACCGCCACCGCGTTGGCCCAGGGCAGAAGCGGACCTCCCGCCATGGTCTCGCGCGAGGCCTGGGGCGCCGCCCAGTGCCCGCCGCGCCAGGCCCCTTCCTACGGCGAGGTCAAGCTCGGCTTCGTCCACCACACGGTCTCCACCAACGACTATGCGCCGGGCGAGGGCGCGGCCATCGTGCTGGCCATCTGTCGCTACCACCGCAACTCCAACGGGTGGAGCGACATCGGCTACAACTTCCTGGTCGACCGCTTCGGCACGGTCTACGAGGGACGCGCCGGAGGCATCGACCGTGCCGTGATCGGGGCCCAGGCCCAGGGGTTCAATGCGGTGTCCACCGGAGTGGCCGCCCTGGGGACCTACACCTCCGCGCCACCCGACGACGCGCAGGTCTCGGCGATCGCCGACGTGCTGGCCTGGAAGCTGCCCGCCCACGGCGCTCCCACCACCGGAGAGGTGCGGGCCACCTCGGCGGGTGGCAGCCAGAATCGCTACCCGGCCGGTCAGCAGGTCACCTTCCAGCGCATCTCGGGCCACCGCGACGCGGGGAAGACGGCGTGCCCGGGCGACGCCATGGTGGCCCGCTTCGAGGCGCTGCGCTCCATGGCCGCCACCCGCCAGCAGCCCCTGGCCCGCCCCAGGGCCGGCGCCCCGGCCCCTGCGCCCGCGCCGGGCGAGGTGCATCCGCCCAAGCTGGAGATCCTGCGCTCGAGCATCCTGCGCGACGCCCGCGCGCTCGACGTGCTGGCCCCCATCACCGCGCGCGCCTCGGGCACGGTGGCGGTGCAGTTGCACGCCGCGGGCCGGCGCCATCGCTTCACGGCGCCGGTCGAGAGCGCCCGGCGGCGCGTGCGCTTCCGCTCGGCCCTCCCCGCCCCCCAGGCCCGCCTGGGGACCGGGATCC
>DASZCY010000210.1:0-5952 GCA_035942615.1 Solirubrobacteraceae bacterium
AGCGAGAGGAGGTCGGCCTCCTCGACGCCTACGCGGCGAAAGCGAAGACTCGTATCCATCTCGGCGATGATCGCAGCAGCGTGGTCGCTTTTTCGGACCGGCGGCCCAGATGGCCCATCCACGAGCTAACACCCGCTTGCAGTCTGGACGAGGACGAGAAGCGCCGCTGCCGCGTTGAGGCCACGAGCGGCAGCTTGGCCGTCCGAGGGAGTCGCGCCCGTTTGAACGACAGGGAGAGCCTGACCGGACCGGCGCGTCAGTGCTCCTTTGCGCGAGGAGCGGTAGTGAGGGACGCGGCGGCTCTTGTGGTCTCCGGTGACGATTCCTGTTGGCCACATCGCACGTCTGCATGCGGCAGTCCGCGCCGAAGGGCGCTCGGTGCTTGCGGACGTAGTCGACTGACCGAGCCTCACCGCCAGCACCTTCACGCTCCCAGCGTCACGGGCCCAGACTCCTTCCCCTCGCCGTGCCAGGAAGAAGCCCCGCCGTCGCCGGCGGGGCCTCGGTGTAGCGGCGAGATGCCGTCTCTGTGCTCCCCGCGCCGCGGGGGCCGTGGCTACGCCGCCGCGGGCAGCGGCGCCCCCTCGAGGACGGCGAGGGCGATCGTCCCGTCCTCGCCCTCGCCGGCGCGCACGCGGGTCCCGTCGCGCAGGCGCCCGTCGAGGATCGCGCGGGTGAGCTCCTTCTCCAGGGTGCGGCGGATGTGGCGCTTGAGCGGGCGGGCGCCGAAGGCCTCGTCGAAGCCCTCGCGGGCCAGCCGCGCCACCAGCGCCTCGTCGACCTCCATCTCGATGCCGCGCTCCTCGCGCAGACGGTCGGCCACCCGGCTGATGAGCAGGCCGGCGATCTGCGCCACCGTGTCCTCGCTCAGCGGGCGGAAGGTGACGACGTCGTCGATGCGGTTGAGGAACTCGGGCAAGAAGGCCGCCTTGGCCGCCGCCTTCATGCGCTCCTCGTCGGCTTCCCGCTGGTCCTCGCGCGAGGCCGTGAAGCCGATGCCGCGCCTGGCGGTGCCGGCGCCCAGGTTGGAGGTCATGACCACCACCGTGTTGGTGAAGTCGACCGTGCGCCCCTCCCCGTCGGTCAGGCGCCCGTCGTCCATGAG
Organism: Solirubrobacteraceae bacterium; assembly: GCA_035942615.1. Taxonomy (GTDB): domain Bacteria; phylum Actinomycetota; class Thermoleophilia; order Solirubrobacterales; family Solirubrobacteraceae; genus Siliceabacter. The sequence goes on from DASZCY010000210.1 coordinate 1,106, forward strand.
CTGGAGCAGGACGTTCCACACCTCGGGGTGGGCCTTCTCGATCTCGTCCAGCAGCACCACGCTGTAGGGACGGCGGCGCACCGGCTCGGTGAGCTGGCCGCCCTCGCCGTAGCCCACGTAGCCAGGCGGCGAGCCGATCAGGCGCGCGACCGTGTGCGGCTCGCGGAACTCGGACATGTCGATGCGCACCAGCGACCGCTCGGTGGCGAACAGCCGCTCGGCCAGCGCCTTGACCAGCTCGGTCTTGCCCACGCCGGTCGGGCCCAGGAACAGGAAGGTCCCCAGTGGCGCGTCACCCTCGGCCAGGCCCACGCGGGCGCGGCGCACGGTGTCGCTGACCACCTCGACGGCCTGGTCCTGACCGATCACGCGGCGGTGGAGGTCCTCCTCGAGGGTGTGCAGGCGCTGCAGCTCGGCGGCGACCAGCTCACCCACCGGGATCCCGGTGCGCGCGGCGACCACGTGGGCCACCTCGGTCTCGCCGACCTGTGGGCGGGCGCCCCCGCCGCCGGACGCCTCGACCTCGGCGAGCGTCTTCTTCAGCTCGGCCGCGCGCTCGTAGTTCTCGGCCTCCACGGCCGCCTGGATCTGCTCGCGCACGGCATCCGAGTCACCGGCGGCCTGCGGCGTGCGCAGGCGCACGCGGGCGGCGGCCTGGTCGACGAGGTCGATGGCCTTGTCGGGCAGCTGGTACTCGGTCACGTAGCGATCCGAGAGCTTGGCCGCGGCCTCGAGGGCCTCGTCGGAGATCCCGACGGCATGGTGGCTCTCATAGCCCTCGCGCAGGCCGCGGAGGATCGCGACGGTCTCCTCGACCGAGGGCTCGTCCACGGTCACCGGCGAGAAGCGGCGCGCCAGCGCACCGTCGCGCTCGATCTTCTTGTACTCGCTCAGGGTGGTGGCGCCGATCATCCGCAGCTCGCCGCGGGCCAGCAGCGGCTTGAGGATGTTGGCGGCGTCCATCGCGCCCTCGGCGTTGCCGGCACCCAGGATGGTGTGCAGCTCGTCGACGAAGAGCAGCACCCTCCCCTCGGAGGCCGTGACCTCCTCCAGCGCGGTCTTGAGCCGCTGCTCGAACTGCCCGCGGTACTGGGCTCCGGCGATCATGCCGCCCAGGTCGAGGGCGACGAGGCGGGCTCCGCGCAGGGTGGCGGGCACGTCGCCGGCGTGGATGCGCCGGGCCAGGCCTTCGGCGATGGCGGTCTTGCCCACGCCGGCCTCGCCGATGAGTACTGCGTTGTTCTTGCGCCGGCGGGCGAGGATCTCGATCGTCTGCTCGATCTCCTTGTCGCGCCCGATCACGGGATCGATGCGCCCGCCCGCCACGTCGGCGGTCAGGTCACGGCCGAACTCGTCGAGCGTCGGAGTCCCGGAGCCGCCGCCCGCCCGGCGCGAGCCGTCCTGGGCCGCCTGGCCGCGACGGCGGCGGTTGGACGGCTCCCCCGCCCCGAACGCCCCGGCGGCCTCGGCCTGGTTGAACAGCTCGGTGGCGCAGGGTTCACACAGGGCGGTCGCAGTGCGTCCCCCCGGCGTCTGGACGATGGCCTGAAGGACAGCCGGACGCTGCCCGCAGTTGGAGCAGGTGGGCGGCGTCGCCTCGAAGTTGGTTGAATCGAACATGGCTCTCCATCGTTGATCTCAGTCGCTACGACGAAGATTGTAGTTGCTCAGGCAACGATGGTCGGACAACGCGCTGCCGGACCTCTCCCCGACCGTCCCGGGGCCCCGCGGGCCTCAGTGCTCCTCCCCGGGCACCCCGGGGATCATCCCGTTGCGAAAGGCGTCGACGAACAGGCGATGGTCGTCGCGGGTGAGGGCGCCGTAGGCGGCCGCGAACTCGGCGAGGTCGTCCGCGAAGGCCTCGTCCTCGTCGCCCACGGCGGAGAGGATCGCGTCCTCGGTCTGGAAGGGCACGAGGCTGTGGTCGCTGTCGGCGTCGGACACGCAGTGGATCTTGGCCGTGGCCTGGCCGAGGTACTCCAGCAGCGGCAGGATCTCGTCGGGCTCGGTCACGCCGTCCCAGTCCAGATCGGCCTCGTAGGGCGAGATCTCCTTGACCACCTGGCCACGGCCGTCGAGCTTGCACCAGCCCAGCCACGGGTCCGCGTGGGCCTGCAGCGCGCGCTGGGAGACCGCGGTCCGATGGCCGGAGTGCTCAAAGGCGTCGCGCAGCTTCTCGTCGTCGACGACGCGCGCAGGCGCCGCCACGCCCGCCTCCTTCATGGACAGGATGATGTCGTTCTCCAGCGCTTGGGTGCGCCCCTCGACAAGCAGGCTGTACATCGGCAGCCCCGCGCTCCCGATGCCCATGCCGCTCTTGCCCACCAGGTCCTTGACCGTGTACGAGACGCTCTCCTGGAGCTTGTTCTCGGGGATGGTGCGCAGGTACTGGTCATAGGCCGCGCGCACCCGCTCCTCCTCGTCGCCATCCAGTCGGCGCACGCCTGGCATCTCGCGAAAGCGGCGCTCGGTGCCCTCCAGCGAGGTGCTCTGCTGCAGCAGCGCGATCCGCGTCCCCTGGCGGGCGTGCTCGAGCACCTCGAGGACCGTGCCGTCGGTGGTGTCCAGCGCGAGCTGGAACTCCTCGTCGCCGGCGTGCTCGTGGAAGTGGCGTACCTGATCGAGGTAGGAGCGCGCGTAGGTGGCCGCCATGAGGCGGATGGTCTTGTCGGACAGCGCCTTGGAGAAGGCCAGCAGCGCGAGGCTCGCGGCCATGCGCCGCAGATCCCACGTCAAGTGGCCGACGTAGGCCTCGTCGAAGTCGTTGACGTCGAAGACCAGGAGGCCCTCGGAGTTCATGTAGGTGCCGTAGTTCTCGGCGTGCAGGTCGCCCTGGATCCACACGCGCGAGGTGCGCTCGTCGGCCCAGCGGTCCTCGAGGGCCCCCATGTCGTCGTAGAACAGGGGTGCGGATCCGCGGTAGAAGGCGAAGGGGTCGCGGGCCATCTTGCGAAACTTGCGGCGCATGGCGCGCGGATCGCCCTCGATCAGGTGGCCGAAGGCGTCGTCGAGGGTGGAGACGATGCGCTCCTGGCGCTCCTCGGGATTGGACGACAGGGACTCCAGATTGGTCATGGCGCCACCCTACCCCGCCCGGGCGGCGTATGGCCACGGGCGCCGTCTCCGGTGGTGCACCGGTCGTCACGGTCGTCCGGCCGGGGCCAACGACCCAGGCGCGCCAGGTCGTCGCGGGAGCACCGCCCGTGCCTAGCCCGTGGTCAGCCGAAGAAGACCTCGGCGGTCTCGTAGAGGGCCGGGTCGAGGAGCTTGGGCTCGCGCAGCGCCTCGTCGAGGTCGACCAGCTCGATCTGCGTGCCTCGCAGGGCGACCATGTGCCCGAAGTCTCCGCGGTCGACGGCGTCGACCGCGGAGACGCCGAAGCGGGTGCCCAGCACGCGGTCGTAGGCCAGCGGCGTGCCCCCGCGCTGGACGTGGCCGAGGATCGTCATGCGGCTCTCGAAGCCGGTGCGCTCCTCGATCTCGCGCTCCAGGTGCACGGCGATGCCCCCCAGCCGGGCGTGCCCGAAGGCATCGGTCCCCGCGTGCGCGCTCCAAGCCCCGCCGTCCTTCGGTGTGGCGCCCTCGGCCACGACGACGATCGAAAAGGTCGCGCCGGCTGCCTGGCGACGATGCAGGCGCTCGCAGATCTCGTCGAGGTCGAAGGGCCGCTCGGGCACCAGGACCATGTCGGCGCCGCCCGCGATGCCCGCGTAGGCGGCGATCCAGCCCGCGTGGCGGCCCATGACCTCCACCACGATCGTGCGGTTGTGCGACTCCGCGGTGGTGTGCACGCGGTCGATGGCGTCCGTGGCGATCTGCACCGCAGTCTGGAAGCCGAACGTGAAGTCGGTGCCCGCCAGGTCGTTGTCGATGGTCTTGGGCACGCCGACCACGTCGATGCCCGCGTCGGCCAGCCGGCGGGCCACGCCGAGCGTGTCCTCGCCCCCGATGGGGATCAGCGCGTCGATGCCCTGAGCGGACAGCGTGGCGCGCACCCGTTCCAGGCCGTCGTCCTCCTTGAAGGGATTGGTGCGCGAGGTGCCCAGGATGGTGCCTCCGCGGTGGAGGATCCCCCGGGTCGTCTCGTGGGTGAGTGGCATGCTCTCCCCGGCCAGCACGCCCGCCCAGCCGTGGCGGAAGCCCACGAACTCGTGGCCGTGGGCGTTGACGCCCCTGCGCACGATGCCCCGGATCACCGCGTTGAGCCCGGGACAGTCGCCTCCGCCGGTCAGGACCCCGATTCGCGCCACGGTGCGATGCTATCCGCACCTGCGAGGCGCCGCGCCGAGGCCCTGGGGGGTCAGGGGAGCCCCCGCGAAACACTGGGGTGGGGACCCTAGTGACAGCGCAGCGGTGGGCCCGCATACTCCGCCTCGTTCGATCAGTCATCAGGGCGACGGGGCGGTAGGCACCAGGGAACAGGTGTCAGGGACCGGCAAGAAGCCGTCGCGCCGTCGCCCTGACCAGCTGATCGGATGGACAGCAGGCAAGGCGAAGCACGTCTGACCGGAGGCGAGGGGTCGTCCTCCGCCGGGCGGCGTCGCCGAGCACGGATCGCTCGGGCCTGTCGGTCCTCCATCACCTCTCCCAAACGCCCAGCCCCGCCCGGTACGGACACCAGGCGGGCCGCGGCGCGTTCGGGCTACCCCGCCGCGGGCAGTGGGCGCGACTGTCATCGAGCGAACTGGCGCCCCGGTGGTTGCGCGGCGCCTGGGTAGGAGTCCTCCATGACGTTCTTGCGAGGCATCCTCACGCTGCTGACGGCGGGCCTTCTGGTGGCCTGCGGAGACACCACCGAGCAGCAGGGGAGTGCCCCGCCGGAGCAACGCCAACCCCCTGCGCAGACC
>DASZCY010000211.1:0-3270 GCA_035942615.1 Solirubrobacteraceae bacterium
GCTCCTGCGAGGGCAGCCGCGGCGCGGTCACCGTGGCCAGCTGCGCGGCGGGCTCCCCGGGCAGCAGCGTGCCGTCCGCGCCGACGGCCACCCGCCGGTCCCCGGCCACCAGCGCGGCGACCGGGATGCGCTCCACCACACCGATGGTCAGCCCGTGGGGCAGGTCGCGATCCACGCGCAGGTCGGCCACCTTGGGAAACGGCGCCGCCGCCTCGCGCAGGGCGTCCACCCGCACGTGCAGCGTGGTCATGTCCGCGGCGGCCTTGGTGAGCGTCTCGCGCAGGTCGCCCGCCCGTGGCCCCGAGGCGCCAACCACGCGCACCTCCTCGACGGCCACCACCGACGAGTCGCGCAGCCACAGCCACGCGCAGCCCAGCAGCGAGACCGCCACCAGGCCCACCGCCACCGCGCGCGGCCGCAGACGGGGGGCTCGCAGCAGGCGGGAGGGCAGCGAGACGCTCGCCACAGGGCCTGTTTTCGCCGTGCTAGAGCGCTTCCCTGCCCACCAGGGCGCGGCCGAGGCGGTCGACGTCCCCGGCGCCCAGCACCAGGCACAGGTCGCCCTCGCGCAGGCGGGGCGCGAGGACCCCTTCGGCCGTGTCCAGCCCGGGCAGCCACAGCACCGTCCGCCCGGGCGCGGCGTCGGCGGCCGCGGCGGCGACCAGGCGCCCGCTCACCCCGGGATGGTCCTCGGCGCGTTCGCGGGCAGGATAGACGTCGAGCACCGCGATGACATCCGCGGCGCCCAGCGCCGCCCCGAACTCGCGGTGCAGCCGCTCGGTGCGCGAATAGAGGTGGGGCTGGAAGACGGCCACCAGGCGGCGCGGCGACAGCGTGCGGGCGGCGGCCAGCGTGGCGGCGACCTCGGTGGGGTGATGGGCGTAGTCGTCGACGACCTCGGCCCCCGACGCAGTGCTCCCCAGGCGCTCGAAGCGTCGCCGGGCGCCGCGAAAGTCCTCCAGCGCCCCGGCCAGCCGCTCGGCGGGCGCGCCCGCCAGCACGCAAGCGGTCAGCGCGGCCGCGGCGTTGGCCACGTTGTGCGCACCGGGCACGGCGAGGCCCACGCGCTGCCCGGCCCAGGTGAACGTCGAGCCGCCGGGGCCCAGCTCCACGTCGTCGGCGCGAAAGAAGGCGGCGTCGGGCACGCCGGCGCGGTCCAGCAGGGCTTCGGCGTCGGGAGCGTCCCACAGGATCGCGCCGTGGGTGCCTCGCAGAAAGTCCGCAAAGGCCTCCTCGACCTCGACCCGGGAGGCGTAGGTGGCGTGGTGGTCGAGCTCCACGTTGGTGACCACCCCCAGCTCGGGGCGCAAGCGCAGGAACGAGCGGTCGGACTCGTCGGCCTCCACCACCACCCACTCCCCCTCTCCCCAGGCCGCGTTGACCCCAGTGGAGCGCAGCTCCCCGCCGATCAGGTAGGCCGGGTCCATGTCGCAGCGCAGGAGGGCGTGGGCGGCCATGGACGCCGTGGTGGTCTTGCCGTGCGTGCCCGCCACCGCGATGCAGCGCTTCAGCGCGCCCACCTGCGCGAGCAGCTCTCCGCGGTGCACCTCGCGCAGGCCGCGCTCGCGGGCGGCGGCGCGCTCGGGGTTGTCGGGCGGGATGGCGGTGGAGATCACCACCTCGACGTCGTCGCCGGGCGGCAGGTGGGCGGCGTCGTGGCCGAGCACCGGCTCGATACCCGCGGCGCGCACACGGTCGAGGTAGGCGGAGTCCCCCCGGTCGCTGCCGGTCACCCGCGCGCCCAGCGCGTGGGCCACCAGCGCCAGGCCGCTCATGCCCGCCCCTCCCAGCCCGACGAAGTGCAGCGCGCGGCCCGCCCAGGGTGGCTGCGCGCTCACCCGCCCTCTCCGACGGCCACCGCCTCGTAGCCGGGGCGGACGAACGCGGCGACCTTGGGCAGGCGGAAGCGCTCCTCGTGGTCCACGCGCAGCGGCGCGGCGGCCAGCAGGGCAGCGGTGTCGCGGTTGCACCGACAGCCGTGGCCCACCCGCTGCCACACCGGTCGTATCAGGTCCTGAAAGCGCGCCAGGGCGGGGTCGGGAGAGCGCACGTGCTCGAGCACGAGCACCTGCGCGCCGGGACGCAGGACGCGCACCGCCTCGGCCACGGCCGCGGCGGGGTCGTCGACGGTGCACAGCACCAGCGTGGCCACCACCGTGTCCGCGCTGGCGTCGGCCAGGGGGAGGCGCTCGGCGGGCGCGCGCACCACCTCGGCGGGGACCCCAAGCCCCTCGGCGCGCGCCTCGAGGCGGCGGGCCATCGGCTCCTCGGGCTCGGTGAGCACCAGGCGCTCGACCGCGGGGCCGTAGTGGGCGAGGTTGAGGCCGGTGCCGGCCCCCAGCTCCACCACGGTGCCCCGCGCCCGGGCGAGCAGCGCGGCGCGCCGCGCGCGCAACCCCGCCTCCTCGGTCGCCGCCAGGCTGCGGTCGTACAGGGCGGCGAAGACCCGTCCGTACAGGCTCACGCCCGTGCCTCCCGGGCGGCGGCCAGCACCTCACCGGCGATGTCGGCCGCCGCCTGCGGTCGTGCGAGCGACGCCGAGGCCCGGGCCATCGCGGCAAGACGCGCGGGATCGCCCAGCAGCGCGTCGACCTCCCGGCGCAGGCGCCCGGGGTCGAGGTCGGCGTCGGGGACCACCACCGCGGCGCCCGCGCGCTCCATCCAGCGGGCGTTGGACGTCTGGTGGTCGGCGGTGGCGTGGGGGTAGGGCACGAGGATCGCCGGCCTGCCGTGGGCGGCGATCTCGAAGATCGACCCTCCGGCGCGTGCCACGCACAGGTCGCAGGCGGCCAGCGCCTCGCCGAAGCGCTCCAGGAAGTCGTGCAGCCCGTAGTGCACGCGGCCTTCGACCCGCCCGGCCAGGGCGGCGAAGTCGCGCACGCCCGCGGCGTGCAGCACCCGGAAGGGCGCGTCGGCGAAGGCCTCCACCGCGGCCTCGTTGACCGAGCGGGCGCCCAGCGAGCCGCCGAAGACCAGGACGCAGGTCTCCTCCTCGCCCACCCCGAAGCGTGCGCGGGCGGCGGCACGGTCGGTGACCGGCGGGCCGACGGGACGCCCCGTGACGCGGTATCGCTCCCCGTCGCGACCCTCGATGGGGAAGGCCAGGCACACCCGCCGGGCGGCGGGCGCGAGCAGCCGGTTGGCGATCCCCAGATGGCTGTCGGCCTCGCTGAGCACCAGCGGCACGCCGGCCGTGGCGGCGGCCAGGCCGACCGGTCCGGCCACGTAGCCCCCGCCGCCCAGCACCGCCGCCGGGCGCAGCTCGCGCAC
>DASZCY010000212.1:0-4983 GCA_035942615.1 Solirubrobacteraceae bacterium
GGCCACCCGCGCGTGCGGCGGCCGCCGCACGCGCGGGGGCGGTGAGAAAGACCCGCCGGCGCATGAGGGCCTCCACGAAGGCGTGCACGCGGCCCTCCAGCGAGGGAGGGGGAACGCTGAACAGAACCCACCCACCGGGGCGCACCGCCTCGGCCAGCGCACGCAGCGAACGCTCGAGGTCGACCACGTAGTTGAGCACCCCGAGGCACACCACGCCGTCGAAGCGCTCGGACACTCCCAGGCGGTCGGGCAGCGCGCCGTCGACCACCTCGACCGCTTCGAGACCCTCCGCGGCGAACCGGCGGACGAGGTGGAGGCGCATGGCCGCCGAGGGCTCGAGCGCCACCACGCTGCGGGCCGCACGGGCCACCCGTCCGGTGTAGTGGCCGGTCCCGGCGCCCACCTCCAGGACGCGCTGATCGGCCGACAGGACGTCGTCGAGCGCCGGGAGGATGAGCCGCTCGTCGGCGCGGCGCAGCGCGGACCCCAGCGGCGTGCGGGCGAAGTACCACTCGTAGGCGCCGGGGCTCCAGCCCGTGGCGCCGCCGCGTATCCAGCCGGCCTTCACCCCTTCACCATGTCAGCACAGGACCGTTACGCTGCCTCGCGTGGCGCCGGAGCTGATCGGCCTCGCCCTGGCGTGCGGCGCGTCGTTCCTCTTCTACAGCGGCCTCGCCCTCCAGGCCGTGGAGGCCCGCGAGGTGCCGGTGGAGCACGCCATGCGCCTCTCGCTCCTGGGCCAGCTGGTGCGCCGTCCGCGGTGGCTGCTGGGCAGCGCCCTCGTGCTCGCCGGCTTCCCCGCGCAGGTCCTGGCCCTCGGCTTCGCCCCGCTCACGCTCGTCCAGCCGGCGCTCGCCGCCGGGCTGGTGCTGCTGCTGGCCATCGGTGCGCGGTACCTGGGCGAGCGGGTGGGGGCGCGAGAGATGCTGGGCGTCGGGCTGATGGTGGTGGGGGTCACCGCGCTGGTCGGGCTCTCCCCGGTCCAGTCGGACAGCCGACCGGAGGCGCTGCCGGCTGCCCTCGTCCTCGTCGTGGTCGGTCTGGGAGCCCTGTCGCCCCTGCTGGGCTCCCGCAGGACCGACGCCCGGGGCCTGATCGTGGCCGTTGGCGCCGGCCTGGCCTACGCCTGGGCCGGGCTGGCCACCAAGCTCATCTCGATCGAATGGCGCGCCGGGAACCTCGCCCTCGTCCTGCTCTGGGCGGGCGCGACGGCCGCGGCTGCCGGCTTGGCCGTCCTCGCGGAGAGCTCCGCCCTGCAGCGCCGCCCGGCCACGCAGGTGGGCCCGGTGGTGATCGTGGTCGACATCCTCGTGGCCGTGGTGGTCTCCCCCCTGCTGACCGGCGAGGACTGGAGGGACACCCCGCTGGCCGGTGGGGCGCTGCTGGCGGCCGCCCTGGTGGTCGTGGCGGGAACCGCCATGCTGGCCAGCTCGCGCGCCGTCGCAGGGGCGGTCGGTGATCAGCACCTCGGCTGACATCACCGCGGACCGAGCGGCGGACACCTGGGCTCAGCCGCCGCGGTCGTCGGGGGCCGGGAGTGCGGCCGGCCACTCGCGCAGGATTTCCGCTGCCCGCGCCGCACCGTCGGCGAGGGCCGGCGGTGGGCCGGTGAGCGCCTCGTGCAAGGCGAGCGGCAGGTCCTGGGCGCGTTCGGCGACCCGGACGAGCCCGAGCTCGGCCAGGGCGCGGAAGTTGGCGATGGCATGACCCGGCGGAGCGCCGTAGGCGATCACCGGGCAGCCGCAGACCAGGGCCTCCAGGCACGTCATCCCGCCGCTGGCCAGCACCACGGCGTCGGCGGCGTGCAGGAGCTCGTCCATCCGGTCGCTGAAGCCCAGCACGCGCACGCGCTGTTCCGGCGCGAACGTGACGGCAAGGCGCTCTCGCGTGGCCTCGTCCCGCCCGCACAGGCACACGACGGTCGTCGAGGGCAGCGTGAGCACCTGGCGCACGGAGCCCGCCAGGTCACCCACCCCCCAGCCGCCCCCGGAGACGATCACCACCGTGCCCTCGATGGGCAGGTCGAGGGCACGCCGGGCCTCCGCGCGCGGTCGGGCGACGAAGAAGCGCGGGTCGACCAGCGGGCGGACGAGGCGGGCGGAGCCCGGTCCCGCCACCCGCTCGACGGGCTTCACCGACTCGGCGAGCATGACGAGGTGGAGATCGAGGCCGGGATGGGCCCAGAAGGGGATGTCGGCGTGGTCGATGACCGCGGTCAGCGCGGGCACGGCCAGCCGGCCGCGCTGGCGCAGCCGGCCCAGCACCGGGTTCACCGCCGGATGGGTGGAGACGATGATGTCGGGACGGTGGCCAGAGACCACGCGCAGCAACGCGCGCCCCGACGCGCGGGCCATGAGCCGGGCCAGCAGGCCGCGCAGCGCGCCCGAGCGCCGGGCAGCGTCGTACATCGCGCCGTAGAGCCAGGCCGAGCGTCCCAGCTGCAGCCGCGATCCCCCACGCACGAGGCGGCGCACCGGCGCGCCCAGTCCGGCCAGGCCGTTGCAGCGGATCACCTCGAACTCGCCGCTGTCGCGCTCCAGTTCGCACGCCAGGCCCTGGGCCATCGCGAGGTGGCCCTCCCCGATGTCGGCGTACAGCAGCAGGACCCTCGGGCTCCGGGCGTCCGCGTCCGTCTGCGGAGATCGACTTGACGCAGCCACCGCGGCGGTTCTTACCCCGACCACCGTCCGGGGCACTCGTCCACGGCGCCTTGGCCCTCACCACCGTCCATGTCGCGCCCGCCCTCAGCGTGCTGCTGCCCCCCGTGGGAACGCGCCTGGGAGTGCCGACCCGCACCGCCCACCCGGGCGTCCTGCTCACCTTCGACGATGGCCCGCATCCTCGCGGCACCCCGGCCGTCCTTGACCGCCTGGCCGCCGCCGGTGCCTCCGCGGCCTTCTTCTTCGTGGGCGAGCAGGTCCGCCGCCGGCCGACGCTCGTGGCGGAGGTGGCCGCCGCCGGCCACACGATCGCGCTGCACGGCGACCGCCACCGCAGTCCCCTGCGCCTCGGGCCCCGCGCCATGATCGAGGATCTCCGCCGCGGCCTCGACGCCCTGGCGACCGCTACCGGGGCGCCCGTGGCGATGTACCGCCCTCCCTATGGGCACCTCAGCACCTCCGCGCTGCTCGCGGCCCGGCGGTGCGGCCTGGCGGTGCTGCTGTGGTCGCGCCACGGCGGCGACTGGCGCAGGGGCGCCAGCGCGCGGTCCATCGTGGCGCGCCTGCAGGGCATGAGACCGGGCGACGTGGTGCTCCTGCACGACTCTGACAGCTACAGCCGGGCGGGCTCGTGGAAGCACACCGAGCAGGCGATTCCCCGGCTGCTCGAGCAGGTTGCAGCGCTCAACCCTGCGGTGGACAGGTCTTAGCTCAGGCCGTCTCTCAGGAGACGGGGATCGACATCCCTGTGAGGTACCTCAGGCCGCCGGCGCCCGATGGCGACCATCGGGGAGAGCGCGGCGCAGCGCAGCGGCCAGGGTCGGGGCCTCCGGAGGGGCGAGCACTCGGCGCAACCCGAACTTCGCCGCCTCCTCGGCCCGGCGCTCGGGGTGGGCGACGGAGCGCAGCTCGCCGGTCAGGCCGATCTCGCCGAAGCAGGCCAGGGGCACGGGCCCCGGGCTCATGCTGGGCACGCGCTCGCCCAGCGCCACACCCTTGGCCGCGCTGGCCACCGCCAGCGCCACGGCGAGGTCCGCGCCGGGCTCCTCGACGCGCACCCCGCCCACAACGTTGACGAACACGTCGGCAGCGCCGGTGCCCACGCCGGCGTGGCGGCCCAGCACGGCGAGCACGAGGGCGAGGCGGCCGCGGTCGATGCCCGTGCACACGCGCCGGGGCGGTACCAGCTCGCTGGAGGAGACCAGCGCCTGCACCTCGACCAGCAGCGGCCGCGTGCCCTCCATGGCGGCCAGGACCACGCTGCCCGGCTTGCCGGTGGCCTCTCCGACGAAGCGAGCACTCGCGTCAAGCACCTCGACCAGGCCGTCCTGGCGCATCTCGAACACGCCGGCCTCGCTGGTGGAGCCGAAGCGGTTCTTGAGCGCGCGGACCGTGCGGTAGGTGCGCTCGCGCTCACCCTCGAACTGCAGCACGCAGTCCACCAGGTGCTCGAGCACCCGGGGCCCGGCCAGCGCGCCCTCCTTGGTCACGTGGCCCACCAGCAACACGGCGGTGCCCGCCGCCTTGGCCACGCGCATGAGGGCAGCGGCCACCTCGCGCACCTGGCCCACCGAGCCCGGGGCGCCGGTCAGCTCGGAGGCGTGCAGTGTCTGCACGGAGTCGATGACCACCACGTCGGGGTGCTCGGCCTCCACGGTGGCCAGTACCGCCCTCAGGTCGGTCTCGGCCAGCACGGGGATGTCCAGGGCGCCCTTCCCCAGGCGCTCGGCGCGCAGGCGGATCTGGGCCGGTGACTCCTCGCCCGAGACGTAAAGCGTGCGCCGCCCGGCCGCCTCCAGGTGGCCCAGGGCCATCGCGGTCAGCGTCGACTTCCCAATGCCCGGCGAGCCGCCCAGGAGCACCAGCGAGCCGGGCACGATGCCCCCGCCCAGCACGCGATCCAGCTCCCCCAGGCCGGTGGACAGGCGGGCGACGGCCTCAGCGCGCACGTCGCGCAGCGCGACAGGCCGGGCGACGGGTGACCGCGTCGACGCTGGGCCCCCGTCGCGCGCCGGCACGCGGAGGCGCTCCTCCACGAGCGTGTTCCACGCACCGCAGCCCGGGCACTGGCCGAGCCAGCGACCCTCGGCGTGACCACAGGCCGAGCAGACGTGAGCGGTTGCGTTGCGCGCCATGCGGGCACGAAACCTACGGGCGCCACCTGACGGCACCGGGCGCCGTCACAGCTTCGACACCGATCCGAAGGAGAACATCGCGGAAGCCCACTTCCGCGAGCACACCGAGGAGGCCAGGGCCGGCTGCCCCATCTCCAAGGCGCTGGCGGGTGGGCGAGAATCACGCTGCACACGAGGCTGGGATAGCC
>DASZCY010000213.1:0-4775 GCA_035942615.1 Solirubrobacteraceae bacterium
CCCACGCGGTGCTGGCCGCCTCGCTGGCCGCCCTCGCCGCGTTCGGCGTGGCGCGGGTGGCCGGCGCCGACGCCGAGTGGCTGGGCGCCGGCCAGCTGCCCTTCTCCGTCGTCCTGGTCCTGCTGGGTGCCGCGTGGGTCGACCTCTGGCTCTCCGAGCCCGCCGTGGGCGCGGTCGACGCCACGGGACCGGCCGCTGCGCTGGCGGTGGCCGGCGCGCTGCGCACCCGCCCGCCTCGCGTCCTGGCCGTCGACGTCGTGCTGGCCGGCGCGGGCGACGGCCCGGCGCTGGGCATGCACGCCTTTGTGGCCGCCCGGCGCAGGCGCGTGCGCGCTGAGGACGTCGCCGTGCTGCACCTCGATCCGTGTGCGGCAGGCACACCGGCGTGGGTCGAGCGCGAAGGCCGGCTGCTGCCGCTGGGTTTCCATGCGCAGTTGCGCAGGCTGGCCGCGGCCACCGCGCGCGACGAGACCCACCTGGGGGCCGCGGGCCGCGTGTCGCGCGGTGAGAGCGGCGCGTTGGTGGCGCGCCGGCGACGCTGGCCCGCCCTCGCGCTTGGCTGCCTGGACGGCGACAGCCACCCCGGTGCCGCCGTCGATCGCGCCGCGCTGCGCGGTGGCATCGAGCTGGCGCTGGGCGTGGTGGCGCGCCTGGACGCCGACCTCGCGGAGCATCCGGCGCGCGGTCCGCGATGATGCGAGGCGTGGCTTCGCCGACGAGGAGGACGGGATGAGCACGCGAGCCGACGCGCCTGTGCTGTGGGAGCCTTCCGCCGAGCTGCGCGAGCGCGCGGCGCTGACCGGGTACCTGCGTTGGCTGGAGAGCGAACGTGGCCTACGCTTTGACCGCTACGAGGACCTGTGGCGTTGGTCGGTGGAGGATCTCGAGGGCTTCTGGCAGTCGATCTGGGACCTCTTCGAGGTGCACGCCTCCCCGCTGCCCGAGCGGGTGCTGGCCGATCGCTCCATGCCCGGCGCCCGGTGGTTTCCCGGCGCGCACCTGAACTTCGCCGAGCACATCTTCCGCGCCAAGGACGGCGACGCGGTGGCCATCGTGCATGCGTCGGAGCTGCGTGGCCAGGCCGAGATGACGTGGGCCGAGCTGCGCGTGATGACCGCGCGCATCGCCGCCGGCCTGAGGGCGCTGGGGGTGCGCAAGGGCGATCGCGTGGTGGCCTACCTGCCCAACGTGCCCGAGACGGTGGCTGCCTTCCTGGCCTGCGCCACCCTCGGGGCCATCTGGTCCAGCGCCGCCCCCGAGTTCGGGGCCGCCGGCGTGGTCGACCGCTTTGCACAGACCGAGCCCAAGGTGCTGCTGGCCGTCGACGGCTACCGCTACGGCGGAGAGGACTTCGACCGCCGCGAGACGGTCGCCCACCTGCGCGACTCGCTGCCCGGCCTGGAGCACACGGTGCTGCTGGCCTATCTGGACCCCGAGGCGACGCTCGAGGGCGCCATCGACTGGGAGGAGCTGCTGGCCACGGGCGATGGAACGGCCACGCGCTTCGAGCCGGTGCCCTTCGACCACCCGCTGTGGATCCTCTTCTCCTCGGGCACCACCGGGCTGCCCAAGGCCATCGTGCAGGGGCAGGGCGGGATCCTGCTCGAGCACCTCAAGCACCTGCACCTCCACCTCGACGCGCACGCCGGCGACCGCGTCTTCTGGTTCACCACCACGGGCTGGATGATGTGGAACTTCCTCGTCGGGGTGCTGCTCACCGAGGCTGCCATCGTGCTCTACGACGGCGACCCGGCCTACCCCGACCGGGGCGTGCTGTGGGACCTGGCCGAGTCGGCCACCATCACCACGTTCGGCACCAGTGCCACCTACCTGGGCGCCTGCCAGAAGGAGGGCGTGCGCCCCGCCCAGGGGCGCGACCTTCGACGTCTGCGCGCGGTGGGCTCCACCGGCTCCCCTCTTTTCCCCGAGGGCTTCGACTGGGTCTACGACGCGCTGGGCCCCGACATCTGGCTGTTCTCCACCAGCGGGGGCACCGACGTGTGCACCGCCTTGGTGGGGGGCGTCCCGCTGCGGCCCGTCCACCGCGGCGAGTTGCAGGGCCGCGCGCTGGGCTGCGCGGTGCAGGCCTGGGACGAGGCCGGCAACGCGGTCATCGACCAGGTCGGCGAGCTGGTCATCACCCAGCCCATGCCCTCCATGCCGCTGTTCCTGTGGAACGACCCCGACGGGTCGCGCCTGCGCGAGAGCTACTTCGACGTCTTCCCCGGGGTGTGGCGTCACGGGGACTGGATTGAGATCACCGCGCGGGGGACCGCGATCATCTACGGGCGCTCGGACGCGACGCTCAACCGTGGTGGGGTGCGCATCGGCACCAGTGAGATCCTCCGCGCCGTGCTGGCAATGGACGAGGTCGTCGACGCGCTCGTGGTCGAGCTCGAGGGCGGGTCGCAATCCGTGCAGACGTGGATGCCCCTGTTCGTGGTGCTGCGCGAGGGCACGCGCCTGGACGACGATCTGGTGGCCGCTATCGGCCAGCGGGTGCGCGAGGACTGCTCGCCGCGCCACGTGCCCGACGAGGTGCGCCAGATCGCGGAGGTGCCGCGTACCCTCTCGGGCAAGGCGCTCGAGGTCCCGGTCAAGAACATCCTCATGGGCGCCGATCCCGAGCGGGCCGTCTCGCGGGACACGCTGGCCAACCCCGCGGCGCTCGATGCGTTCGTGGCCATGGCGCGCGGGAACGGCGAGCCGGTGCGTTGACCCTCGCGCTGGTCGCCCTGGCCGGGGCCGCGGGCGTGACCGCCCGTTACGCCCTCGGCCTGCTCAGCGCGTCGGTGTGGACGACCCTGGCCATCAATGTGGCAGGCTCGCTGGCGCCGGGGGTGCTGGTGGGCGCGGGGCGGGGCCTGGCCCCCGAGGTGCGCGACGCCGTGGCCATCGGGCTCCTCGGCGGCTTCACCACCTTCTCGACCTTCTCGCTGCAGGCGGTCACCGAGGTGGAGGCAGGGCGGGTCGCCGCGGCGCTGCTGTACGTGGCCGCCTCGGTGCTGCTGGGCGTGGGGTCAGCGGCGGCCGGCTACGCGACGGCCCGCGCGCTCGCGGGTTGAGCGGGACGTCAGCGCGTCGACGAGCGCTGCTCGTCGGTCGGCTCGCCGCCCGACCACAGCGGCGAGGGCGGGCGGGGCGCCTCTCGCTCAGGACCCGCGGGCACCGGTGCGGGCGGCGGGGCGGGGGGTGCCGGCGGCGCGGTGGCCGGGCGGGGCATCGGCGTGGGGGGCACGGCCGGGCGCTCCGCGCTCGGCTCGGGCGGGAGCTCCTCCCGCGGGCGAAACCCGAACGCCAGCACGCCCAGGCCGATCGCGAGCAGCACGACGGGCCACCACAACAGCGAGGCGCCGGCGTCCGCATCGACGGCCAGCCCGGCGAAGAGGGCGAGTGCGACGGCGCCGAGGTAGGCGGGTCCCCGCTCGCGGTCCACGGCGGCGTAGGCCAGCAGCGCGCAGCCGCCGAGCAGCACCACCAGCTCCCAGGCCCAAGGGGTCCCTTCGGCCAGCGGGCCGATCGGCGCCAGCGCGGGGATCCGCTCGGCCGCCAGCGTGCCCGCCATGCCGACCAGGGCCACGCCGCCGGCGTTGACGAAGGTCACGGCTTGGCGGCGATGGGCGTCGCGGGTGGCGGTGGCGGCCACAGCGAGGCAGACCAGGCCGGCGAGGAGCAGGTAGCGGAAGGTCTCCAGGCGGTCGTCGAGCAGAAAGAGCAGATCGGCCAGCGCCAGCACGGTGACCAGGCCGGCCACGCACGCCACGAGCGTCATGAAGGCCGAGCGCTTGGTCGCCGCCAGCGTGACCGCCAGGGCGGTGAGCACGCCCGCGGCGAAGGTCGTGGCCGCCGGCGAGGCCAGGCGCCCCTCGTCGCCCAGGGCATCGGCCAGGTCGCCCAGGGCCAGCAGCGCGAGCGCCAGGCCGCCGAGCAGCAGGACCGTCACGTAGGGTCGTGGACCGCCCCGCGCGCCCTCGGGGGAGGCGGGCGCCGGCGGCGTGCCCTCGGGCGAGCTCGGCGCGCCCGCGTCCTCGCCCGCCCGGGCGAGCGCGCCCATGGCCAGCACCACCAGGGCCCCCGGGCCGCTGAGCAGCGCCAAGCGCACTCCCGCCGCCCACGCGTCGGCCAGGCGAAGGTCGGCGACGATCAGCCCGAGCGCGAGCAGCACGGCGCCCGCCGCCACGACGTCGCCGCGGTGGGGGTGGGGACGGACCGCGTCGGCCAGGCGCCGCATGGGGCGCAGGCTAGGGGGTGGCGGAAGCGGCCAGGTTGCCGGCGGAGGCCCCCAAGGTCGGCGCCCAGCCAGCCCGCCGCGAGCGCGATCGGCCTACCTTATGCTCCGGGCCATGGGCCTCGTCATCACCGAAGATCGCGGTTCTGTGCGCCACATCGTCCTCAACCGGCCCGACAAGCGCAACGCGATCAACGACGAGCTGGTGCTCGGTCTGCACGAGGCGCTGCGCGCCGCGGCGGCCGACAGCGCGGTGCGCTGCGTGGTGCTGCGCGGCGAGGGCGCGATGTTCTCCTCCGGGATGGACGTCGGCGCGCTGCGCGACCTGGCTTCCCGGCCCGACCGCCTGCGCGAGCTGCGCGGCGGCCTCCTGGCCACCTGGAACCTCTGCGAGGAGATGACCAAGCCCACCATCGCCCAGATCCACGGCGGATGCATCGGCGGAGCGATGGAGCTGGCCCTGGCCTGCGACCTGCGCGTGATGGCCGCCGACGCCCTCATCGGCCTGCTGGAGACGCGCGTGGGGCTTATCCCCGACGTGGGGGGC
>DASZCY010000214.1:0-11500 GCA_035942615.1 Solirubrobacteraceae bacterium
TCCACGGTCATGGCCACGAAGGCGAAGTGGCCCTCCAGCTCGCCGAAGGCGGCGCGCACGGCGGCGGCAAGGTCGCCCTCGCGCTCGAGGTGGTGGGCGACCAGGTGGGCGATGACCTCGGCGTCGGTCTCGGAGGAGAAGCGTGCGCCGTGCGCGGACAGGCGCTCCTTGAGCGCGAGGTAGTTCTCCACGATCCCGTTGACCACCACGTGCACCCGCTCGGTCTCGTCGGTGTGCGGGTGGGCGTTGGCCTCGGTGACCTTCCCGTGCGTGGCCCAGCGGGTGTGGCCGATACCGGTGGTGGGCGGGCGGGTTACGACGGTCACAGCACCCTCGGGCGGTGGGCGGGTGGCCGCGACGGCCGCCACGGCCTCGACCAGTCGCCCCAGATTCCCTACCGCGCGCACGGACTCGATGCGCCCGTCGCCCAGCAGCGAGACGCCCGCGGAGTCGTAGCCGCGGTACTCGAGCTTCTGCAGGCCGGCCAGCAGCAAGTCCTGCGCCGCCCGGGGCCCGACGTAGCCGACGATGCCGCACATAGGCGTGACAGCCTAGCCGCGGGAGCGGGGATGCGACGCCACGGGCGCGGGGCCTCAGCCCGCAGCGCTCTGCACCGTGGCCACCAGCCGGGCGCAGACCTCGTCGGCCTCCTGCGCGCTGGGCGCCTCGACCATCACGCGCACCAGCGGCTCGGTGCCCGAGGGGCGGATGAGCACGCGCCCGCGCCCGCTCAGTGCGGCGGTCTCGCGCTCGGTGGCCTGGGCCAGCTCCGCGCTGGCCATCGCGCCGTCGCGGTCGAGCACGCGCACGTTGACCAGGCGCTGGGGCAGCTTCTGCATGGCCTGGCGGTCGGCGAGGTCCCCGCCGGCCAGGGCCTCCAGGGTCAGCAGGGCACTCGCGATGCCGTCCCCCGAGGGCACGAAGCCCATGTCGATCACATGACCGGACTGCTCGCCGCCCAGCGCCCAGCCGCGGGCGCGCAGCTCCTCTAGCACGTAGCGGTCGCCGACCTTGGTGGTGGCCACCTGCACCCCGGCGGCGTGCATGGCGGTGTGGAAGCCGTAGTTGGTCATCACCGTCACCGCCACGCCGCCTCCCGGTAGGCGATCGTGCGCGCGCAGATGCAGCGCGGCGAGCGCGATGAGCTCGTCGCCGTCGACCACCGCACCCCGGCGGTCGGCGGCCAGCATCCGGTCGCCGTCGCCGTCGAAGGCAAAGCCCACATCGTGGCCGCCCTCTCGCACCGCGGCGGCCAGCGCGTCGACATGGGTGGAGCCACAGCCCGCGTTGATGTTGCGCCCGTCGGGCTCATCGGCCACCGCGGTCACCGCGGCGCCCAGACGGCGAAAGATCTCCGGGGCCACGCGGTAGGTGGCGCCATGGGCGCAGTCCAGCAGCACGTCCACGCTGCTCAGGTCGAGGCTGGCGAAGCGCTCGTGCAGCCCGCGCAGATAGTCCTCCTGGGTGCCGTGCAGGCGATGCACCCGGCCCAGGCGCTCGGGCCTGGGGAATGGCTCGTCGAGGCGTTCCTCGATGGCAAGCTCGGTGGCGTCGGAGAGCTTGAAGCCGTCGGCGCCGAAGAACTTGATGCCGTTGTCGGCGAAGGGGTTGTGCGAGGCGCTGATGACCGCGGCCAGGTCGAACCCGTAGCGGCTGAGCAGCAGCGGCGCGGCAGGCGTGGGCAGGACCCCGCCCAGCAGCGCGTCGCCGCCCGCGCTGGTGACCCCCGCGGCCAGCGCGGCCTCGAGCATCTCGCCCGACTCGCGGGTGTCGCGCACCACCAGTACGCGCGGGCGGTCGGTCCCAGCCTGCCGGGTGGCCGCACGGCCCAGGGCCAGCGCCAGCTCGGCGGTCAGCAGCTCGCCGGCGACGCCGCGGACGCCGTCGGTGCCGAACAGCCTGCGCGCCACGCGCGCGCTCAGCGCTTGGAGAACTGCGGGCGCTTGCGGGCCTTCTTGAGCCCGGCCTTCTTCCGCTCCTTGGCGCGCGCATCGCGCGTGAGGAAGCCGCGGCGCTTGAGCTCGCCGCGCAGGTTGGGCGAGGCCTCCAGCAGGGCGCGCGAGATGCCGTGGCGCAAGGCGCCAGCCTGGGCGGAGACACCGCCGCCGTGCATGCGGGCCACGACGTCCATGCGGTCGGCGTAGCCGACGGTCTCCAGCGGCTGGCGGATCGTGCGCTGGAGGGTGGCGCGGGGGAAGAACTGGTCCAGCGTGCGCCCGTTGACGGTGTAGGCGCCGGTGCCGGGGCGCAGGATCACGCGCGCCACCGCCGTCTTGCGCTTGCCGGTGGCGGCGTAGCGCGCGCCCGCGGCCAGGTCGATGGTGACCTCCGCGATGGGCTGGTCCTCGGCGTCCTCCTCGGTGGCGGCGGCGGCGGCTGCGGCTGCCTCCTCGGCCTCCCGCTCGGCGAGCGGGTCGCTGCCCTCCTCGACGATGTCGACCTCGAGGTCCATGCCGGGAATGGCCGGGCGTGCGCGGAGCACCTCCTCCTCGTCCTCGACCAGCTCGTCGGGCTCCTCGTGCTCCGGGGCCGCGACCACTCCGGGCTCCTCGTCGGGCTCCGGCTCGTCGGGCTGCTCGGGGCCCGGGGCGGGCACGGCCCCGGCGACCTGCTCCTCGCCAGGCTCGTCGGGCGTCGCCTCGGCGGCGGCCTCGGGGGCCTCTTCCTGGTCCTCGGGGCGGGGCGTCTCGTCGGCCACTACGCGTCGATCTCCATCGGTCGGGGCTGCTGGGCGGCGTGGGGGTGGTCGGGACCGGCGTACACCTTGAGCTTGGTCAGCTGCTTGCGCGCCAGGCGGTTGCGGGGCAGCATGCCCTTCACGGCGCGGCGGACGATCTCCTCGGGGCGTGTGGCCTGGAGCTGCTCGAAGGTCTTGGAGCGCAGGCCGCCCGGATAACCCGAGTGGCGGTAGTAGCGCTTCTGGGTGCGCTTGTTGCCGGTCACGGCGATCTTCTCGGCGTTGACCACCACCACGAAGTCACCCGTGTCCACGTGCGGGGTGTACTCGGGCTTGCGCTTGCCCCGCAGCGCGTCGGCCACCTGGGTGGCCAGGCGCCCGAGGGTCTGCCCGTCCGCGTCGACCACGAGCCAGCTGCGCTCGCGGGTGGCGGGGGTGGCAACGTAAGTCCTCATGACAGAAAGAAGCCACGCGAGGATCGCGCGGCGACGCCGCAGTGTAGGCGATCGCGCGCGACGGCGTTCGCGGCTCGCTCTATCTTCGCTCGGCCTCGCGGCCGGAGCGCGAGGGAGCCGAGCGCGCATAGGCTGAGCCCATGTCGGCGGCCAACGCCCTGAGGGTGGGCTCCGCGATCCTGGCGGTCCTGCTCCTGCTGGCGGCCACCCTCGCGGCGTTCGTGATGCTCGCAGCCTTCGCGAGCGACGACGTCTACGACTGGCAGCCCGACCCCCAGGGGTGGATCCTCGCCGCGCTGACGCTCGGGTGGCAGGTGACGAGCGTCATCGCGGTGGCTTCCCGGCGGATGCCGCGCCGGCTCGCCGTCCTGGGCGCAAGCGTCGCCCTCATGGTGGCGTGGCTGCTCGTCTTCGTATCCGGCTGAGTGGCGCGTGTCCCGCGCCGTGGGGTCGGTAAGGTGGGCGCCGTACTTCGCGCGAGGCCACAGTGGACGGGATTCCGATGCGCCGGGAGGAAACCGGCGAGGGCACCCCGGTCGTGTTGCCGCACGGGGTCCCGGCCTCCCCGAGCCCCTGTGGCGCCACGTCGTGCAGCGCCGACCCCGCCGCTTGGGCATCATCCTCGCCTCAGTCGCCTACCGGGTTGCCAATGACCCGGCGGGCTCGACCGCGCTCTCCTCGAAGCTGGCGCCCACGCTGTAGCCAGGGCGCCGCCCGTCCACGGCCACCAGCAGCACCAGCCCGTCCCCGGTCACGCCGGCGAGCGTCCGCGGGTGCGCCGCACGCCGAAGCGATAGAAGAACTCGGGGTTCTCGGGCCAATGAAAGCCCTCCGCCGCCGCGGAAATCGCGGGCCGTCCGCCACGCAGCAGGCGCGTGCCGCCGTTGATCACGTCGGTGACGCCGAATCCCAGGGGTTGACCGTCGGCGAGTACCTCGTTCCTGACCGTCATCAATGCCCCCGGGCGCGCGTGCGCGCGCAACCAGTCCGCGCCGTCACCCGTTCCACTCAACACCGAGCCGCCCGGTGGAATCGGCCCGCCGCGGCCCTCGCGCAGCTCGACGACGCGTCCGGAGGAGTCGAGTACCGCCTCGGCACCCGCGCCCGGCTCGGTCAGGCGCCGAACGTCGCCGTGAAGTGGATGAGCTCGCCGGGATCGGTGCAGGTGAAGTCGTGCTTAGGCTGCTCGGTCGGCAGGTCGCCTCCGGTCCCACCACAGCCGCGGATGAGACCGGGCTTGCGGTTGAGGCCGTCGACCTCGCGCGTCGCGCCGTCGGCGGCGGTCGCCACCTGACGCGAGGCCAGCGCGGCGATGTCAGCCCCGCGGCCCGAGGTCGAGGCAGCACCAGGCTCGTGCGCCCGTTGACGGCCTCGCTGACCAGCCGACCGTCGAGCACGGAGATCCCCGCCAGGTCCCCCGGCGTGCCGTCAGCCGGACCGACGACGAAGTAGCCGCCGTTGACCGCCGCGACCGACCCGGTCCGGGCGGTGATGCCGGTCAGCAGCTCCCGGCCGGAGACGATCGCGGTGGCCAACTCAGCGTCGAGCTCGCCTGCGAATCGCTCGGGATCGGTCTCGAGCACGTGCACGGCCGAGGCGCCGGGCGCCCGCACCAAGCTGGCGGGAGGGAGCACGAAAGGCTGCCCAACCGGCGAAGACCAACACGGCGATGAGACCCACACGGCGCATCGTCTGCCTCCCGAGGACGAGGTGAAGGGACCGACGATGGAGATCGCCTGGGCTAAGACGGTTGCCCGGCCGTGATCAACCGGTTGCCATCCCGTGACCATGGGAGGAGATGGCCGCCGCAGCCCAAGAGCCGGCGGGGTGCGGCTGAGTCAGCCTTGGCGGCCGGCGGCGGTCTCGCGGAAGGCGGCGGCGAAGAGGTGGGCGCGTCGACCGCCCGATCGCGCTGCTCGACGGCCATGAAGCGATCGTAGCTGCGGCCGTAGCCGGGTGCGATCGAGCGCCCCGGCTACTCCCACTCGATGGTGCCGGGGGGCTTGGACGTGATGTCCAACACCACCCGGTTGACCTCGCGCAGCTCGCCGATCATGCGCGCGGCGATCTGCTCGAGCAGGTCATAGGGCAGGCGCGCCCAGTCGGCGGTCATCGCGTCGTCGGAGGTGACCGCGCGGATGACGATGACCGAGCCGTACGTGCGCTCGTCGCCCTGCACGCCGACCGTGCGGATGTCGGGCCGCACGCAGAAGGACTGCCACAGGTCGCGGTACAGGCCTGCCTCGCGGATCTCGTCCTGCAGGATGAAGTCGGCGTCGCGCAAGAGATCGAGGCGTTCCTTGGTGGCCTCGCCGCCCACGACGCGGATGGCCAGGCCGGGGCCCGGGAAGGGCTGGCGCCAGACCAGGCGCTCGTCGAGGCCCAGCTCGGCGCCCACCGCGCGCACCTCGTCCTTGAACAGGGTGCGCAGCGGCTCGACGAGGTCGAAGCGCAGGTCCTCGGGCAGGCCGCCCACGTTGTGATGGGACTTGATGGTCGAGGCGCCGGTGCCCCCGCCGGACTCGATCACGTCGGAGTAGAGCGTGCCCTGCACGAGATGGCTCGCGTCGCCGAGTTGCGCGGCCTCCTCCTCGAAGACGCGGATGAACTCCGCGCCGATGGCCTTACGCTTGGCCTCCGGATCGCTCACGCCGCGCAGCCGGGCCAGAAAGCGCTCCTCGGCGTCCACGGCCACCAGCGGGATCCCGAAGCGCTCCCCGAAGGCGGCGATGACCTGCTCGCCCTCGTGCTTGCGCATCAGGCCGTGGTCGACGAACACGCAGGTCAGCTGGTCGCCCACCGCACGGTGCACCAGCAGGGCGGCCACCGAGGAGTCCACCCCGCCGCTCAACCCGCAGATCACCTTGCCCGAGCCCACCTGGGCGCGGATGCGCGCGACCTGCTCCTCGACCACCGAAGCGGCCGACCAGGCCATGTCCGACGCGCACACGTCACGAAGGAAGGCCGTGAGGATGTCCTGCCCGAAGGGCGTGTGGGAGACCTCGGGATGGAACTGGATCCCGTACACCCCGCGCTCGGCGCTCTCAAAGGCCGCAACGGGCGACCTGGGCGAGCCGGCCAGCGCCACGCACCCCGGAGGCGGGGCCAGGACCGCGTCGCGGTGGGACATCCAGCAGGTCTGCTCGGCGGGCAGGCCGGCCAGCAGGCGCCCGTGCTCGCGCACCGTGAGGGTCGTGCGCCCGAACTCCCCCTTGGGCGCGGCTTCGACCTCCCCGTCCAGCGCGCTGGCCAGCAGTTGCATCCCGTAACAGATGCCCAGCACGGGCACGCCCAGCTCGAGCAGCGAGGGATCCAGCGACGGTGCGCCCTCGGAGTACACCGAGGCCGGCCCACCGGAGAGGATCACCCCCTTGGGCCGCCGGCGCGCGACCTCCTCCACGCCCACGTGATGGGGCAGCAACTCGCTGAACACCCCGCACTCGCGCACGCGGCGGGCGATGAGCTGCGAGTACTGGCCTCCGTAGTCGAGGACGACGACCTCGTCGACCGACCGGGGAGCCTCGACGTCGACCGCCGCCTCGTCGACGAACTCGGTCGCCGCGGTGGCGGCCGTGACGACGCCCCCGGCGAAGGTCACGCCAGCGCCACCGCCTCGTCCACCTCGCTCGGACGGTCGCCGTTGCCGTCGCCCTCCCACCCACCGTTCTCCGACGCCGTCACCGCCGGGCCGCGGGCGCCCATGCCCACGCCCTGGGAGGACTGCAGGTGCTTGCCCTCGGTCTGCAGCGCCGGAGCGACCATGAGCTCGGCCCGGTTGAACTCTGCTATGTCCTTGTAGCCGCACGTGGCCATCGAGGCCCGCAGGGCGCCGAACAGGTTGAAGGTGCCGTCGTTCTCGTGCGCAGGCCCGGTGAGGATCTCCCGCAGCGTCCCGTTGCGCACGGTGGCCACGCGGGCCCCGCGCGGCAGCGAGGGATGGAAGGTGGCCATGCCCCAGTGGAACCCCCGCCCCGGGGCCTCCTGCGCGCGGGCCAGCGGCGAGCCCAGCATCACGGCGTCGGCCCCGCAGGCGATCGCCTTGGACACGTCTCCCCCGGTGCGCATGCCGCCGTCGGCGATCACCTTCACGTACTCGCCGGTCTCGAGCATGTTCTGCGAGCGCGCCGCCGCGGCGTCGGCGATCGCCGTGGCCTGGGGCACGCCGATGCCCAGGACCCCGCGCGTGGTGCATGCCTCACCAGGCCCCACGCCCACGAGCACCGCGGCCGCGCCCGTGCGCATGAGGTGCAACGCGGTGTGGTAGGAGGCGCAGCCGCCCACCACCACGGGCACGCCCACCTCGCGGATGAACTCCTTGAGGTTGAGCGGCTCGGTGGTCTGCGAGACGTGCTCGGCCGAGACGACCGTACCCTGGATCACGAGCACGTCCAGCCCCGCCTCGAGGGCCAGCTCGTAATGGTCGCGCACGCGCTGGGGAGTCAGCGAGGCGGCCACCACGACCCCCTGGTCCTTGACCTCGGTCACGCGCTGGGCGATCAGCTCGGGCTTGACCGGCGCCCGGTAGATCTCCTGCATCGCGCGCGTAGCCTGCTCCTTGGGGAGCCTGGCAATGCGCTCGAGCTGCTCGTCGGCGTCCTCGTAGCGGGTGAACACGCCCTCGAGGTTGAGCACGGCGAGCCCGCCGAGATCGCCGATCAACCCCGCCGTGCGCGGCGAGACGACCCCGTCCATGGCCGAGGCCAGCAGCGGCAGCTCGAAGCGGTAATCGCCCAGCTTCCATGAGATGTCGATGTCGTCGGGATCGCGGGTGCGCCGCGAGGGCACGATCGCGATTTCGTCGAAGCCATAAGCGCGGCGAGCCTTCTTACCGCGGCCGATCTCGATCTCCATGGGCTGATCCTAGGTGCGCGGGCGGACGGAGCAACCATCCAGCGTACCCGCCACCCTTCGGACCGCTTTCGAGTGACCCTGAGGCCATCCCGGTAGGCCGCCCGTCCCGGGCGAATCGGGCTGGGACGGATCTGCTACGTGACCTCTAAGGGGGCCTGCACCCGGGTGACGTCGACCTCGGCGACCAGGCGCTCCACCCGGGTGGGGTCGATCAGGCCCGCCCCCAGGCGCTGGGTGGAATCCGCCCCGCAGGCCACGCCGAAGCGCAGGCAATCCTCGACGCCCGAGCCGCCGTAGCGGGCCGCCACGAAGCCGGCCAGAAAGGCGTCTCCCGCCCCCACCGCGGCGACGGTCTCACGCGGCTCGATCTCCGCGCGCAGCAGGGTTCGCCCGTTGGCCGGGCCTCCGCTCCCCGAACCCTCGCCGTCCACTCGCATGGAGGCGAAGCAGCCCCCGGGGGTGGTCATGATGGCTTCCCGGGCACCCAGCGAGGCCATCTCACGCATCGCGGCCACACGGTCGTCCTCGTCGTTGAATTCGTAGCCGACGAGCTCCTCGGCCTCCACCACGTTGGGCGAGATCACGTGGGGCTCGGCGCGCACGGCCTGGCGCAGCGGCTCGCCGTCGGTGTCGACCACCGTGGCGACGTCCAGGCGGTGCAGCTCGCGCAGCAGGTCGCTGTACAGGTCGGGTGCCACCCCGTGGGGCAGCGAGCCGGCGATGACCACCATCGCGGCCCCCCGCGCCAGGTAGAGCAGCTTCTCGCGAAAGAGCGCGATCTCCTGGTCGGTGACCGCGGGGCCGCGCTCGTTGATCTCCGTCTGGCCGCCGTCGGTGGGGTCGTGGACCGCCGTGTTCGTACGCGACTCCTCGCCGATGCGCACGAAGTCGTTGAGGATCGACTCGGCCGTGAGCTGCTCGACGATGCGCATGCCCGTTGGCCCGCCCTCCAGACCCGTGGCGATGACGGGCTGACCGAGCGTCTTGAGCGCACGGGCGATGTTGACGCCCTTGCCGCCCGCCAGCGTGGTCTGCTCCACGCTGCGGTGGCGGCGCCCGAGGCGGAAGTTGGGCACCGAGAGCGACTTGTCGATCGCCGCGTTGAGCGTGACGGTGATGATCACGACGGCCTCCTAGGCCCGCTGGCGCGCCATGGCCCGGCGGCGCAGCAGGAGCAGGGGGACACTACAGGCCGCCAGGGCGACGAGCAGCACGAGCGTGCTGGGGCGCGAGAGCAGGTCGCGCATCCGCAGCGCCACGCCGGCCTCCTGCACCGCGCGGGTGGTCACCAGGGGTACCTCGGCCACCACGCGATCGCGGTGGCGCACCACCAGCGTGCCCAGGCGGTCGCCGCGTTCGAGCGGCCCGTCGACCTCCTCAGGCAGGCCGGTCATCTTCTGGGTGAGCCGCTCGCCCTTGGGCAGCGTGCGCCGGGCGGTGGTCCCGGCGGCGACGGCGATGGTGGAGCCCTTGCGGTAGGCCAGCGGCACCTGTGCGCGCACCTGGCCGCGGCGCACGGCGGTGACCCGCTCGTAGCGGCCCAGGCCGTACTCGAGCAGTGCCAGGGTCTCCTCGTCGCGCTCGGCCTCGCTGTCGGCGCCCAGCACGCTGGCGACCACGGTGACGCCATCCCGGGTGGCCGAGCCGACCAGGACGTGGCCGGCCTGCTGGGTGCGCCCCGTCTTGATGCCGTTGACGATCTCGGTGGAGGTCACGAGCGTGTTGCGGTTGTCGACCTCGCGCGTCCGCGCGCCGCTGTCGAGCGTTGCGTCCTCCCGCGCGAAGGTGCGCCGCAGAAAGGTGTCCTGGCGGGCGGCAAGGGCCAGGCGGGTGAGGTCACGGGCGGTCGAGAAGTTGCCGGGGTCGTCGAGGCCGATCGGGTTGGCAAAGCTCGTGTTCTCGAGGCCCAGCTGGTCGGCTCGCGCGTTCATGCGCTGCACGAAGGCCTCAGTCGAGCCGGCCACGCCCTCCGCGAGCGTGGCCGCGGCGTCGTTGGCGCTGGGCAGCAGGAGCGCGCGGAGCAGGTCGCGGACGGTCAGGCGCTCGCCGGCCTGCAGGCCGATCTGCGACTCCACGGGCGCGGGGTCGTAGCCGGCGGCGGTGAGGGACCGGCCCAGGGAGCCGGCCTCGCGCGTCACCAGCGCCGTCATCAGCTTGGTGGTCGAGGCGATGGCGCGCCGCTCGTCCTCGTTGCGGGCGAGGATCGGGTCGCCCGTAGAGGCCTCGACGAGGTACGCGGCCTCGGCGTCGATGTCGGGGGCGCCCTCCTGAGCCGTCGCCGGGGCGACGAGCGGACCGGCCAGGACGCCCAGCAGCGCGAGGACGGCGAGCAGGGACGCGAGGGCACCCCGACGGGGCCCCGGGAAGCTGGCCGGCGCGCTCAAGGCAGCAGGAGCCTGTCGCCGACCTGCAGGGTCTGCGGGTCCGCCCTGGGATTGAGCGCGAGGATCTCCTCGACGGTGGTGTCGTTCTCCTCGGCGATGCTCCCGATGTTGTCGCCGGTCTGGACGGTGTAGACGCCGTTCTCGTCCGGCCCCCCGCCTCCGGCGGGCTGCCGCTCGCCGGAGGGCTGCCCGCCACGCTCGCGCTCGGAGTCCTTGCGCTCCGACCCGCCGCCCTGCCGGGCGGGCGCCTCCTGGGCGGCGGTCTGGCCGGCGTCCTGGGCGGGAGGCGCCTCGGAGCCGGTGGAGGCCGCCCAGGTGATCAGGACAGCGAGCGCGGCCGCCACCAGCGCAGCCGGGGCGAGGTAGCGCGCGGGGCTTGAGGAGGGCATGTTCAGGCCCAGGATACGGGGGCGGAGCGGCCCGTGGGGAACAAGCGCCGCTCAGGCACTCAGCGCCCAGGCGGCCTCACGCAGCCGCTCGGCCTCCCGGCGCGCCGCCGCCGCGGCGCCGCCACCGTGGTGGTCGTGGGCGGCAGCGATGGAGCGCGAGGCGGTGACCAGGCCGCCGGCGCGGCCCGGCGCGAAGGCGGGAGCGAGATCCTCCACCCGCCCGCCCTGGGCGCCCACGCCGGGCAGGAGGAAGGGCGCGCGGGGCATGATCTCGCGCGCCCGGGTCAGGTGTCGGGGCTCGGTGGCGCCCAGCACCGCACCGAGGTCGGTCAGCCCGCTGCGCGGTGCCGGCTCGCCAAGGCGGTCGACCAGCGCGGCCAGGCGCTCCCACAGTGGGGCGCCCTCGGCCTCGAGGTCCTGGACGTCGACCGCGCCCGGGTTGGAGGTGCGCACCAGCGCGATGATCCCCCCGCCGCCCGCGCGCGCCCCCTCCAGCAGCGCCACCAGCGCGTCGCCGCCCAGCAGGGGGTTGGCGGTCATGAGGTCGGCGCCCAATCCGGGGACGTCGCCGAAGGGCGTGGGCGTGGCGGTCAGCAGCGCCTGCGCATAGGCGACTGCGGTGACCGGGACGTCGCCGCGCTTGCCGTCGGCCAGCACGAGCAGGCCGCCCGCGCGCGCGTGGGCGACCGTGCGCTCCAGCGCCGCCCACCCCGGTGCGCCGAGGCGCTCGAAGCAGGCCAGCTG
>DASZCY010000215.1:0-2537 GCA_035942615.1 Solirubrobacteraceae bacterium
ACCGGCGTGGGGCCCTCCATGGCGTCGGGCAGCCACGTGTGCAGCGGCACCTGGGCGGACTTGGCGAAGGCGCCGACCAGCAGCAGCACGCTGCCGGCGACCAGCTCCCCGTCGTTCACGGAGAAGACCCGGTCGATCTGCTCGAAGGAGCCGACCAGATCCAGCGTCCCGGTGCCGCGGAAGATGAAGAAGGTTCCCAGCACCAGGCCCACGTCGCCCACCACGTTGATGACGAAGGCCTTGATGCCGGCGTCGGTGGCGGTCTGCCGGCGATACCAGAACGAGATCAGCAGGTACGACGCGGCACCGACGAAGGCCCACCCGATGATGAGCACCAGGAAGTTGCCCGCCAGCACGAGCAGCAGCATCGAGAAGACAAAGAAGTTGAGATAGGAGAAGAATCGTGCGTAGCCCCGGTCGCTGGTCATGTAGCTGATCGAGTACAGGTGGATCAGGGCCGAGACGCCCGTGACCACCAGCAGCATGAGCACCGACAGCGGGTCGACGAGGATCGACAGCTCGGCGTCCACGCCGGCGGTGGCCGCGTAGTCCCACAGCGCCGAGACCAGCTCGCGCTCCTCCGAGGGCTCGCCGAGCAGCTCGACGAGGGCCCCGACCGCGCAGGCGAAGGACGCGAACAGCGCGCCGGTGGCCAGCCAGCCGGCGGTCCGGCCCGGCCACACGCGGTAGCCCAGCGCGCTGAGCACGCAGCCCAGGAGGGGCAGCGCCAGGGCCAGCCAGGCGAAGGTCGTCGCGCTCATCGCCCGGTCACCCCTGCAGCGAGCGCATCTCGTCGACGTCGATGGGCAGGCGGCGGCGGTAGATGGCCACGATCAGGCCCAGGCCGATCACCACCTCGCAGGCGGCGACCACCATCACCATCAGGGCGAAGATCTGCCCGTCGCCGTTGCCGTGCATCCGCGCAAAGGCCACCAGGGCGAGGTTGGCCGCGTTGAGCATGAGCTCGAGACACAGCAGGATCACCAGCGGATTGCGTCGCGTCAGCACGCCACCGAGGCCGATGGCGAAGATCAGCGCCGAGAGGGCGAGGAACCAGCCGACGTCCACGGGCTACCGGCCGTCCTCGTCCGGGCCCGGCGTGGTGTCGGTCCCCTGGCGGGAGCCCGCCTCGATGGGCATCCCCCGCCGGGGCTCCTCCTCGGTGGGGCCAGACTCGTCGCCGGGGCCCGGTCCCTCCGCGGCCTGCGCCTGGCGCAGCCCGAGCACGGCCTCGGTCATGGTGCCCGTGCCCCGTGGGCGCAGCAGCTCGGCGGCGCTGATGGTCGGCGGGGCCTCGGCGCCCCCGCCGGGAGCGCCGCGCCGACGCGCGAGCACCACCGCGCCGACCGCGGCGATCAGCAGCAGATACGAGGCCAGCTCGAAGGGCAGCAGGAAGCGGTTGAGCAGCAGCTCGCCGATCTGGCGTGGCGAGCCGAAGCCGGCGCCGACGCCCGCGCCCGGGGTGCCGATCGCGGCCAGCCCCGAGCCCAGGATGGCGACGCACAGGCACACGAACAGCGCACCGGCGAACAGCAGGCTCAGCCCGATCACGCCCCGCCCGGACTGGGCGCCGAGCGACCCCTGCGTGGCGCCCACGTAGGACACGACGAAGACGTAAAGGACCATCACCGCGCCCGCGTAGACCACGACCTGGGCGGCGGCCACGAACTCGGCGCTCGCGAGCAGGAACAGGACGGCCAGCGAGAGCAGGTGCACGACCAGCGCCAGCACGGAGTAGAACGCGTTGCGCAGGGCGATGACGCCGATGGCGCCGGCGATCACCCCGACCCCCGCGATGAAGAACAGCACCACGCTCATGGAGCGCCCGGGAGGGTAATCGAATCCGCAGCACATGAGCACCTACACCGCACCCGTCGACGCCCGCGTCGAGGACGTCTGGAGCCTGCTTGCCCGTCCTGGGCGGTGGGCGGAGTGGGCGCCCCACCTGCGCGGGGCGTGGGGGCTGGGCGCGCCCGAGGTGCGCCCCGGCGCGCGCGGGGCGGTCCGGCTGCTGGGCGTGGTGCCCGTGCCGGCGACCATCACCGCCAAGAAGCCCGGGCGCTCGTGGACCTGGCGGGTGGGCCCCGCCGAGCTCGTGCACCGGGTCGAGCCCCACGGCGAGGGCTCGCTGGTGGCCATCGACCTGCACGCCCCCATGCCCCTCGAGGGGCTGCTGGCGGCGACCTACGGACCGCTCATCGCGCTGCTGGTGCGCAACCTGGCCCGGGTCGCCGAGCGTCCGGGGCGGCGCTAGGCGCTACTCGCCCTCGGCGCGCAGCGGCGTGCGGTCCAGCGGCTCGGCCAGCAGCATCTCCTTGGTGAAGATCAGGTCCGAGCGCGAGTAGTCGCTCAGCTCGTAGTCGTGACCCATGGTGATCGCGTCGAAGGGGCAGGCGACCTCGCAGTAGCCGCAGAAGATGCAGCGCGACAGGTTGATCTCGTACACGGCGGCGTAGCGCTCGCCCGCGCTGATGCGCAGCTCGGGGGTGTTCTCGGCGGCCACCACGCGGATGCAGTCGGCCGGGCACGCGGCGGCG
>DASZCY010000216.1:0-3322 GCA_035942615.1 Solirubrobacteraceae bacterium
CCGAAGATCTCCTCGCGCAGCAGCGTGGCCTCGTCGTCGATGTCGCCCAGCACGGTGGGCTGGAAGAAGTAACCATCGCCCGCCGCTCCTTCCGGTCGTGCCCGCCCGCCGCCGGTGAGCACGCTGGCGCCCTTGTCCACCGCGTCGCGCACGAGCTCCTCGACCTTGGCCCGCTGGTCGCCGTCGATCAGCGGGCCGACCTGGACGCCGTCCTCGGTCCCCCGGCCGACCTTCATGGCGCCCATCCGCTCGGCCAGCCTCTGGGCGAACTGCTCGGCGACGGACTCGTGCACGTGGAAGCGGTTGACCGCGGTGCACGCCTCGCCCACGTTGCGCATCTTGGCGATCATCGCCCCCTCGACCGCCGCGTCGAGGTCGGCGTCCTCGAAGACCAGGAACGGGGCATTGCCGCCCAGCTCCATGGAGACCCGCAGGACCTGCTGGGCGGACTGCTCGATCAGCGTGCGCCCCACCTCGGTGGAGCCGGTGAACGACAGCTTGCGCGCGCGGGGGTCGGTGATGAGCGGCTGCATGATCGAACCGCTGGACTTCGCGGTGATCACGTTGAGCACCCCGCCGGGCAGGCCGCTCTCCTCCAGGATCCCGGCCAGGGCCAGCATGGACAGCGGCGTCTGCTTGGCGGGCTTCATCACCATGGTGCAGCCCGCGGCGACGGCGGGGGCGATCTTGCGCGTGCCCATGGCCATCGGGAAGTTCCACGGCGTGATGAAGATGCACGGGCCCACCGGCTGGCGCATGACCAGCACGCGACTGCCCCCTTTCTCGGCGACCTTGTAGCCGCCCTCGATGCGGGTGGCCTCGCCGGCGAACCAGTGCAGGAAGTCCGAGGCGTAGGCGATCTCCGCCCGGGACTCGGCCAGCGTCTTGCCCATCTCCAGGGTCATCAGCAGCGCGAGGTCGTCCACACGCTCGTTGATCAACCTCCAGGCGCGGTGCAGGATCTCCCCACGCTCGCGCGGCGTGGTCGCCGCCCAGTCGGCCTGCGCGTCGGCCGCCGCGCTCAGCGCCGCGTCGGCGTCCTCGGGGGTGGCGTCGGGGACCTCGGTCAGCGTCTGTGCCGTGGAGGGATCGTCCACCGCCAGCGTGCCGCCCCCGGCGGCGTCACGCCAGTCCCCGCCGATGAGGAGCTTGGCGTTGACGGCGTCGACGACGGCCTGCTCCTCGGACGTGGTCGTGGCCATCAGGTCCTCACCACTGTCTCGGTTCCCAGCTCCTCGGAGAGCTGGACGTCGATCGAGTAGTCGATCGGCAGCACGATCACCGAGGGCTGCTCCAGGGTCAGCGCGTGGCGCAGGTGCGTGGAGAAGTCCTCGACGCTCTCGCAACGCCACGCGGCGCAGCCGAAGCTCTCGGCGAGCTTGACGAAGTCGGGGTTGGTGAAGTCGGTCCCGAAATGGGCGCCGAACTTCTGATCCTGCTTCCACACGATCGAGCCGTACTGGTGGTTCTCCCAGATCACGTTGACCACCGGGGTGCCCAGGCGCGTGGCCGTCTCGAGCTCCTGGACGTTCATGAGAAAGCCGCCGTCGCCGTTGACGGTCACGACGCGGCGCTCGGGATGCACCAGCTTGGCCGCGATCGCGCTGGGCAGCGCGAAGCCCATGCCCGCCAGGCCGTTGGCGATCAGGACCGTGTTCGGCTCGTGGGCGGGGAACATGCGCGCGATCCACAGCTTGTGCAGGCCGACGTCGCTGATGAGCATGTCCTCGCGGCCCAGCGCCTGGCGGATCTCCCATAGCGCGCGCGGCGGCTGCATCGGGAAGGCGTTGTCCTCGCGGGCCCGCTCCAAGCGCCCGAGCACCAGCTCGCGCAGGCGCGGCGAGCCGCCCGAGTGGGGCACGTCGCGGCACTCCTCAGCCAGGCGGGTGAGCACGTGGTAGATGTCGCCCACCAGCTCCACCTCGGGCGCGAAGTTCTGGTCGATCTCGGCGGCCACCGAGTCGATCACCACGATCTTCTTGTCGCACAGGGGGTTCCAGTGCTGGGGGGCGTGCTCAACCAGGTCGTAGCCGATGGCGAGAACCACGTCGGCGTCCTCGAAGCCGGCCATCGCGTAGTCGTTGCTCTGCAGGCCGACGGCCCCCAGCGCCTTGGGGTCCTCGCCGTCCAGCAGACCCTTGCCCATGAAGGTCTCGGCCACGGCGATCCCGGTCGCGCGCGAGAACTCGCGCAGGGCGGGCGCAGCCCCGGCGCGTACCACGCCGTTGCCCGCCAGCGCCACGGGGTTGATCGCGTTGCGGATGACGTCGGCGGCCTTGAGCAGCTCGCGGGCGCCGGGCTCGGCGCGCACGACGCGGCGGTGGGCCATGGGGCCGGCCGCATCGGCCGCGATCTCCATGCCCATGACGTCCTCGGGCAGCTCGAGGTGGGTGGCCCCGGGCTTCTCGGTCTCGGCCACCTTGAAGGCCTTGCGCACCACCTCGGGGATGGTCTCCGGGCGGTTCACGCGCGCGTTCCACTTCGTGAAGGGACGCAGGACGCTGATCAGGTCGATGAACTGATGGCTCTCCTTGTGCATGCGCACCAGGTCGGCCTGGCCGGTGAGGGCGACGAGCGGCGCGCGGTCCAGGAAGGCGTCGGCGATCGCGGTGACGAGATTGAGCGCCCCCGGGCCCAGCGTGCCCAGGCAGACGCCCGCGCGGCCGGTCAACCGCCCGTACATGTCGGCCATGTAGGCGCCGCCCTGCTCGTGGCGCACGGGCACAAAGGAGACCGACGAGTGGGCGAGCGACTCGTTGAGGTCGAGCGTCTCCTCGCCGGGGATGCCGAAGACGTAGCGTACGCCCTCGGCCTCCAGGCACTCGACGAAGAGGTCGCTGGCCCGGCGGGGAGTCACTGGCCCGTACCCTCGCTCATGCCGTAGGGCTCCTACCCTCCCTCCGCGCCCCCCTCACGGTCGCTGCACGCCATGCCCCTGACCCAGTCCCTGTCCTCCGCCGCTGCGATCGCGGCGATGGCCACCTCCGGAGGTCCCGTGGACTCCGAGGAGCGCCTGGTGGTCCGCGGCGCGGGCTTCGGCCACGGCGTGGGACTCAGCCAGTACGGCGCCAAGGGCTTCGCCCAGCAGGGCGCGGGCTACCGCTCGATCCTCGGCCACTACTACTCGGGCACGGCGATCGCGCGGCTGAGCGGGCGCAGCGCGGTGCGGGTGCTGCTCCAGACCGCGCCCAAGGTGACCTTCTCCGGCGTCTCGCGCGCCGGCGAGCGCCCGCTCGACCCCGCGCGCACCTACACCGCGCGTGCGGCCGGCGACATCGTGGAGCTGCGCTCGGCCTCGGGGCGGCTGCTGGCCCGCTGGCGC
>DASZCY010000217.1:0-2333 GCA_035942615.1 Solirubrobacteraceae bacterium
AACCAACGTCCCGGGAGAGTGGATGGACCTCAACGACACGCCCGAGCAGGCCGCCTACCGCGAGCGCGTCCGCGGCTGGCTGGCAGAGCACGCCGGCGAGGCGCCGCGCGACGACCTTCCCGAGGACGAGGCCATCCCCGCCCGGCGCGCGTGGCAGCGTCGCCTGGCCGAGGCCGGGCTGGCCGGCGTCGCGTGGCCCAAGGAGTTCGGCGGGCAGGGCCTGGGGCCCATCGAGCAGGTCATCATCGGCCAGGAGTTCTCGGATGCGGGGGTGCCCGGCATCCTCGACGTGATCGGCGTCGGGATGCTCGGCCCCACCATCATGGCCCACGGCAGCGACGAGCAGAAGTCCCGCTACCTGGGCCCCATGCTCCACGCCGACGAGGTCTGGTGCCAGCTCTTCTCCGAGCCGGCGGCCGGCTCGGACCTCGCCGCGGTCCAGGCCCGGGCCCGGCAGGAGGACGACGGCTCGTGGCGGCTGAGCGGCCAGAAGGTGTGGACCACCAACGCCCAGTTCGCCGAGTACGGCTTGCTGCTGGCGCGCACCGACGCCGACGTTCCCAAGCACAAGGGCCTGACGATGTTCATCGTCCCCATGGACGCCGAGGGAGTGACGGTCCGGGGCCTGCGCCAGATCTCGGGCGAGGCCGAGTTCAACGAGGTCTTCCTCGACGAGGTGCGCCTGGACGCCGACGCCACGGTGGGCGGCGTCGGCGGCGGCTGGGGCACGGCGCTGACCACCCTGATGTTCGAGCGCCTGACCATTGGCGCGGGCGTGGAGGGGCTGGGCTATCGCCCCGAGCGCTTCGCCGAGGCGATCGCCGGCGATCCCCACGCCGCGCAGGACCGCGAGGTTCGCCGCCGCCTGGGGGAGGTCGGCTCCGATCTGCTGAGCATCCGCTTCGCGGGCTATCGCCTGCTCAGCCAGCTGCAGAGCGGGTCGATCCCCGGCCCCGAGGCCGGCCTGGCCAAGATCACCACGGTGGCCGCCGCCATCGAGGCGGCCGACCTGGTCACCGACGTGGTCGGCCCCGACGCGCTGAGCGAGGACGACCAGTTCGCCTACATCACCTCGTTCCTGCCCGGCCTGAAGTCCGCGGGTGGCACCGAGGAGATCCTGCGCAACACCATCGGCGAGCGCGTGCTGGGGCTCCCGCCCGAGCCGCGCCTGGACAAGGGCGTCCCCTTCAGCGAGCTGCGCGCCAGGGAGAAGGAGGCGGTGGCGCGGTGAACCTCGAGCTCTCCCAGGAGCAGGAGTTCCTGCGCGACGCGGCGCGCGACGCGCTGGGGCGCGTGAAGACCGTCGACGCCGCCCGCGAGGCGCTGGAGGATCCCGCACAGCGCCCCGACCTGTGGCCGACGGCCTGCGAGGCCGGCTGGGCGGGGCTGCTGGTGGGCGAGGAGGCCGGCGGCGCCGGGCTGGGCGCCTTTGACGCGATGCTGGTGGCCATGGAGGCCGGCCGGGTGCTGGCCGGCGTGGAGCTGCTGGGCCACCTGCCCGCCTCCGCCCTGCTGGACGCCGGGCAGTACGGCGGGTTGAGCGCCGTGGCCGAGGGCACCAGGCGCGCGGCGCTCCTGGCCGCCCGCCCGCCCGGGGGCCCCGACGGCGACGCCTGGACGGTGGAGCCGCGCAGCGGCTCGCAGCGCGCCGACGCGCCCCGCGCTGAGGGCGACCGGGTGAGCGGCACGGTGGCGTGGGTGCCCGACGCGCCGGGGGCCGACGTGCTCGTGGTGGTGACCGCAGACGGCTCGACCCTGGCCGTCGACGCCGGCCAGGAGGGCGTCTCGGTCGAGCCGGTCATGCGCTATGACGCCACCCGATCCCTGGGTCACGTGACCCTCGACGCCGTCCACGGCGAGACCCTGCAGGTCACGCCCGAGCAGGTCTCCCACGCGTGGTACCTGGCCCAGGCTCTGCTGGCCGCCGAGGCGGTGGGCACCGTCGAGCGCTGCCTGACCGACGCGGTGGCCTACGCCAAGGAGCGCTTCACCTTCGGGCGCGCCATCGGCTCCTACCAGGCGGTCAAGCACGCGCTGGTGGAGGTCCTGCGCCGCCGCGAGAACGCCTACTCGCTGCTGGTCTACGCCGGGTGGTCCTACGAGGACCGCCGCGACGAGTTCCCTCTGGCCGCCAGCGCCGCGCGCTCGGCCGCCGGGCGGGCGCTGGACTTCGCCACGCGCGAGCTGATCTCCGTGCACGGGGGGATCGGTGCCACGTGGGAGCACGACGCCCCGCTGTTCTTCCGCCGCGCGCAGCTCTCGCGCCGGCTGCTGGGAGGCGCGGGCGAGGCCACCGACCGGGTGGCCGGGGAGCTGCTGGCGCGGGTGGCCGC
>DASZCY010000218.1:0-2086 GCA_035942615.1 Solirubrobacteraceae bacterium
CATGGCCGACCTGCTGGGCCAGAGCCGCTCCTTTGGCCTGCTGGCCGCCGCGACGCCGGGGCTGCGTGAGCTGCTGTCCATGGGCAAGGTGTGGGAGCTGGCCCAGGACGAGCGGCGCACCCCGGGCGCGCGCTCCTACGACCTGGTCGTCCTCGACGCGCCGGCCACCGGCCACGGGGTCGCGGCGCTGGCCGCGCCGTCGACGCTCGCGCGAGCAGCCCGCACCGGGCCGGTCGCGCGCCAGGGCCGGGTGATCGCGCAGTGGGTGGCGGACCCTGCGCGGACGGCCGTGGTGGCCGTGGCGCGACCGGAGGAGCTGCCGGTGGCCGAGACGGTGGCGCTGGCGGGCGAGCTGCGTGCCCGGCTGGGGATGGAGCTGGAGGGGGTGGTGGTCAACGCGATGGCGCCCGAGCGGTTCTCGCCTGCCCAGGAGGCGCAGTTGCGCCAAGCGCTTCCGGGCCTCGACGGGGGAGTGAGCGGGTGGGCGCTGCGCCGCGCCCTGGCCCATGCCGACGTGACCAGGGCGCAGCGGGCGCTGGCGCAGCGGCTGGCCCGGGAGGTCGGGCTCCCGCCGTTGCTGCTGCCCATAGCAGTCGATCCCCAGCGCGGGAGCGCCGATCTCGACGCCCTGGCGGCCGCACTCGAGCTCGCTGGCCACCCATGAGCCTGTTCGATCGACTCGACGACAAGCGCGTCGTGGTGGTCGCGGGATCCGGTGGAGTCGGCAAGACCACCACGTCGGCGGCGATCGCACTGGGCCTCGCCGCGCGCGGCAGGCGCGTAGCGGTGGTGACCATCGATCCTGCCCGGCGCCTCGCCCAGGCCCTGGGCCTCGAGGAGCTGGGCAACGCCCCGCGCCGCGTGGACCCGGCGCGGCTGGACGACGACCTCGCGGTCAGCGGCGAGCTGTGGGCGATGATGCTCGACTCCAAGCGCACCTTCGACGAGCTCATCGCGCGTCTGGCCCCCGACGCGCGTACGCGCGACGAGGTGCTGGCCAACCGGATCTACCAGGAGCTGTCGGGCGCGGTGGCCGGCTCGCAGGAGTTCACCGCGATCGCCAAGCTCTACGAGCTCGATCGCATGGGCGACTTCGACGTCCTGGTGCTCGACACACCGCCCAGCCGCAACGCCCTGGACTTCCTCCACGCCCCTGACCGCCTCACCGGCTTCTTCGAGGGCCGGGCGCTGAAGGTCCTTCTGGGCCCCACGGGGCTGGCCGCGCGCGTGGTGGGCCGCGGCAGCTCGGTCATGTTCGGCGTGCTGCGCCGCGTCACCGGGGTCGACCTGCTGGCCGACCTGGGCGTCTTCTTCCGCGCGCTGGGCGGCCTGGTCGACGGCTTTCGCGAGCGGGCCGCGGGCGTGAAGCGCCTGCTGGCCGACCCGGCGACGACGTTCCTCGTCGTGGCCTCGCCCGAGCGCGAGCCCGTCGAGGAGGCGATCTTCTTCCACGGCAAGTTGCTCGAGGCGGGCCTGCCCTTCGGCGGCCTGGTGGTCAACCGCGTGCACCGCGACGAGCACCCCGAGGCGGGCACCGAAGAGGTCGCCGCCGCGCTGGAGGAACCCCTCGGCAAGGCCCTGGCGGGCGCGGTGGGCGAGAACCTTGCCGCCTTCCGGTGCCTGACCGCGCGCGACGCTCGGGCGGTCGAGCGCCTGCGCAGCCGGCTGGGGATCGACGACCTCGTCCTGGTGCCCCATCTGGACGGCGACGTCCACGACCTCGCGGGGCTGGCCGCGATCCACCGCCACCTCTGAGCGCGGCGCGCGTGTTCAGACCGGCAAGGACCGTCGCCGGAGGCCGCCCCTACGCCGGGGCAGCCTGCTCGGCGATCAGCTCGTCGGCCAGACCCCGCAGGTCGGGCTCGAGGTGGCCGCAAAGCACGTCGCGCAGGAGCGCTCGCAGGTGGCCCGCCACCTCGACACCCAGCGGCTCGGCGCCGCCGCGTCCGCCGGCCACCCCCGCGATCACCCCCCGCTCCAGCGCCGCGGCCCGCGCGGCGCGCTCGGTCAGCTCCGCCCGCCCCTCGGGCAACGCGCAGAGCGCTGCCAGCCGACCGGCCAGGCGGCCGCTGGCGGGGCCCTCGGG
>DASZCY010000219.1:0-4701 GCA_035942615.1 Solirubrobacteraceae bacterium
GGTCCACGCCGGCGGCCAGCGGGAAGCCCAGGCGACGCAGTACCGGCAGTGCCATGACCAGCTGCACCGCCGTCCCTGCCACGATGCCGATCGCGTAGGAGTAGAGCTCGTCCGCGCCGTCCAGCATGGCGTGGCCGGCGATCAAAAAGGCCAGGATGACCAGGTTCCACGCCAGCAGGCTGATGGCGGGCACGGAGAAGTGGTCGTAGGCATTGAGGATGCCCACCAGCAGCCCGTTGATGCCCAGCAGCACCACGATGGGGAACATCACCCGCGCGAGGCCCGCGGTCAGCGCATCGAGCTGCGCGCCGAACTCGTCCCCCGTGAAGAGATCCATGAGCGCCGGGGCGCCGGCGACGAACACCGCGGTGATGACGCCCAGCACCGCGAAGATCACCACCAGCAGGGTCGAAGCCAGGCGGTAGGCGTCACGGCGCTCGCCCTGCTCCAGCAGCTCGGTGAAGACCGGCACGAACGCCGAGCTGAGCGCCGCGTCGGCGAACAGCGAGCGGATCAGGTTGGGCACCTGGAAGGCGATCGTGAAGGCCGAAAACGGTCCGCTGGTGCCGAAGAACGCCGAGGCGACGACCTCCCGTCCCAGCCCGGCGACCCGCGACAGGCCCGTGGCAAAGGAGAAGATGGCGGTGTTGCGGGCGATCCGCCGCCCGGCGGATGGGGTCCCCGTGGCCACGCGCCGCGCTACTATAAGGGTGGTGACGGTGGCCGACGTGGCCGCCTGAGCCGGGCCCCGGACCCTCTTCCGGCCGTGCCGCGGAACGGCTCGCGGTCTTTTGTCTGCCTATGGCCAACATCAAGTCCCAGATCAAGCGCAACCTGCGCACCGAGCGCGAGCGCCTGGAGAACCGCCGCTACACCTCCGCCGTACGCACCTACTTCCGCCGGCTGCGGGCCGCGGTCGAGTCGGAAGACGCCTCCGCAGCCGAGGCCGAGCATCGCCGCCTGGTCAGCACGATCGACAAGGCCGTCAAGGCCGGGGCACTGCACCGCAACGCGGGCGCGCGCAAGAAGTCCCAGGCCGCGACGGTGCTGGGCGGGGCGCCCGACCGGGTGCACCGCAACACCTCGGCCTAGGCCGGCCCAGTGGCGTAGGGCGCAGTCTCCCCTGCCATGGGAACCACGCTGCTCACAGGCTTTCCGGGGTTCCTCGGGACGCGACTCGTCGCCCGCCTGCTGGCCGACGACCCCGACCTGCGCGTCGTCGCGCTGGTCGAGGAACGCATGGCCGCCCGCGCCCGCGAGGCTGCCGCCCGTCTCGAGCACCCGGACCGTCTGGAGGTTCTCCCCGGCGACATCTCCGCCCCGCGGCTGGGGCTGAGCCACGCCGATCACGACCGCCTCGCCGCGCAGGCCACCCAGGTGCATCATCTGGCGGCGATCTACGACCTCGCCGTTCCCTCCGCGCTGGCCGAGCGCGTCAACGTGGAGGGGACGCGCAACGTCGTGGCCTTCTGCTCGGCGGCGCGGCGCCTGGAGCGCCACCACTACGTGTCCACGGCGTATGTGTCGGGCTGTCGCCACGGGGTGGTGCACGAGCCAGAGCTCGAGCACGGCGCGGGCTTCAAGAACCACTACGAGTCGACAAAGCACGACGCCGAGGTCGTCGTGCGGGCCTCGACGGACGAGGTGCCCACGACGATCTACCGCCCGGCCATCGTGGTGGGCGACTCGCGCACGGGCGTCACGCAGAAGTTCGACGGTCCCTACTACCTGCTGCGCATGCTCGACATGCTGGGACGGTTCCATCTGCCCGTGGCTCAGATGGGCCGCGGCGACGCGCCGTTCAACGTCGTCCCGGTCGACTTCGTCGTCGACGCGATCGCCACGGGCGTGGCGACGGCGGCGGCCGAGGGCGAGACGCTGCACCTCACCGACCCCGAGCCGCTGACCTCCGCACAGCTCGTCGAGCTGCTGGCCTCCCGCTATGACGGGGTGCGACCCTCACTGCGCCTACCGCCCGCCCTGTTCGAGGCCTCCCTGCGGCTGGCGCCGGTACGCGCGGCCTGCGGTGGTGTTCCCCGCGAGTCGATCCGCTACCTCAACCACTCGGTGCGCTTTGACACCGACCGTGCGCGCGCGGTGCTCGAGCCGGCCGGCGTGCGCTGCCCCCGCTTCCACGAGTACGTCGACGTGCTGGTGGACTTCTTCACCGTCCACCGCGGTGATCCGGCGCTGCGCCCGGGAGCGGGAGCCGGCGCCCCGCCGCCACCGACCTCGTGACGCGCGCAATCGCGGCCACCCCGAGCGTGTCGTCGTCGAGGCGGGGGCTGGAGCGCCGCGTGGCCTCCAGGTCGGCCAGCTCCTCGACCGCCCGTCGCAACGTGTCGACGTCGCTGTCGCGCGCCTCGGCGATGCGCCGGTCGGCGGCGTAGGGGCTCATGCGCAGCACTCCCTTGACCTGCGCGGGCGTCTCGCCCGCCTGCAGGCGCACGGCGATGGCCAGTACCTCGCGCAGGCGGCGCACGGCCAGCGGCGCGAGGCGGTCGAGCGCCTCGCCCTGGGCGCGCAGCTGCAGGTAGGCGCGGGTGGCCGCCGCGGCGTCGCGGCCCACCAGGGCGTCGACCAGGCCCCACACCTGGCGCTCGGAGGAGTGTGCGGCGGCCGCCTCGACCTCCTCAGCGGTCAGCGTGGCGCCCGGGCCATAGTCGATGGCGAGCTTCTCGAGCTCGCGCAGGAGGCGCTGCTGGCGCTCGCCGACCTGGGCGACGAGCGCGCGGGCGCCCGTGTCGTCGAGCTGCACCCCTAGCTTCGCTGCCTCGCCGCGCAGCCAGCGGGGCAGCTCGCGCCCCCTGCGCACCTTCTCGGCGGCGACATCCCCGCCGGCCTTCTCGACCACCTTGGCCAGGATCGGGGGGACCTTGGCGCGTCCCTCCTCGCGGGCGAAGAAGGCGGCGGTGGTCTCGGGCGGCGGATCCTTCAGCACGGGGACCAGGTGCCGCTTGACCTCATCCTCCTTCCAGCGCTCCACCCCGTCGACGATCACAAAGCGCCGCCCCAGGGCGAAGG
The DNA here is from genome assembly GCA_035942615.1 of Solirubrobacteraceae bacterium. GTDB lineage: Bacteria > Actinomycetota > Thermoleophilia > Solirubrobacterales > Solirubrobacteraceae > Siliceabacter. Next base: position 3,025 of record DASZCY010000219.1, read on the forward strand.
TCATCGCGGCCAGGGCGGCGGCGGCATTCTCGGGCGTGGCCGCGTCGCCCTCCAGCAGCTCTACGCCTGCCGCCCCGCTCTCGCTCTCGGCCATCTCGCGCAGACGGGCCCGGCGTTCGGCGATGCGCCCGTGGTCGTCGCCGTGAATCAGGTAGGCGGGCTTGAAGACGGGCACGGCGCCGAAGGCTAACCCGGTGTGAGCGGCGGCGGGACCGGGGGCATGGTGGCCCACGCCCTCTGGAGGGGTTAGCCGCACCCCCGCTCGCTGGCTGGCCGTATGGGAAGCGGCCCACCGTGCGGCGAAGCTTCGCCAGACGGATTCCACCGTTCAAGGAGGAGCGACTATGACGATCACGACCCGGACCCGCCCCGCCGGGCGCCCCGCCCTCGACGGCCGCTTTGTTCTCCCCGACGACCCGGGCTTCGACGAGGTTCGCCTGGCCTGGAACCTCGCCGCCGACCAGCACCCCGTCGCCGTGGCCCTCCCCGTCTCTGGCGCCGACGTCGCCGCCACGGTGCGCTTCGCTCGTGACAACGGCCTGCGCGTCGCGCCGCAGGGCACCGGCCACAACGCCACGGCGATCGACTCGCTCGAGGACACCGTCCTGCTCAAGACCTCGCAGATGCGCGGCATCTCCATCGACGCCCCCAACCGGCGCGCCCGCGTCGACGCTGGCGTCCTGTGGGCGGAGGTCACCGCCCCCGCGCACGAGCACGGGCTGCTGGCCCTTGGCGGCTCCTCCCCCGACGTCGGCGTCGTGGGCTACTCACTGGGCGGCGGGCTGAGCTGGCTCGGGCGCAAGTACGGCCTGGCCACCAACCACGTCGTGGCGGCCGATGTCGTGACCGCCGACGGCGAGCTGCGCCGCGTCGACGCCGACCACGACCCCGACCTGTTCTGGGCCCTGCGGGGCGGAGGCGGCAGCTTCGCAGCGGTGACCGCACTCGAGTTCGAGCTGTTTCCGATCGCCGAGATCTACGCCGGGGCGATGCTGTGGCCGGCCGAGCAGGCCTCCGAGGTGATGCACGCGTGGCGCGAGTGGACGCAGACCGTGCCCGAGGATGTGACGACCTCGGCGCGCATCCTCCAGTTCCCCCCGCTGTCCGAGGTCCCCGAGCCGATGCGTGGGCGCGCCTTCGTGGTCATCGACGGGGCGGTCGCCGGTGACCCCCAGCAGGCGCGCGAACTCGTCGAGCCGCTGCGGGCACTGGGTCCGCAGATGGACACCTTCGCCACCCTCCCGGCCCCGGCCCTCCAGCAGATCCACATGGATCCCGAGGACCCGATGCCCGGCCACTCCGACCACACCATGCTGCGCGCGTTGCCGCCGGCCGCCCTCGACGCGCTGCTCGAGGTCGCCGACCCCGCGACGGGCTCCCCGCTGCTGATGGTCGAGCTTCGCCACCTCGGCGGAGCGCTCGGGCGCGTGCCCGAGGACGCCGGGGCGCTGGGGGCCTTCAACGGCGAGTACCTGTTCTTCGCAGGAGGGATCCCCATGGATCCGGGCGTCACCGCGGCACTCGAGGCGCACTTCGCGCTCACCCGCGCGGCGCTGGCCCCCTACCAATCCGGCTCGGTCTACCTCAACTTCACCGAGCAGCCGGTGGACACCGCCACGATCTACCGCCCCGACGCCTACCGGCGCCTGCGCGAGGTCAAGGCGGCCTACGACCCCG
>DASZCY010000220.1:0-3236 GCA_035942615.1 Solirubrobacteraceae bacterium
CGGCGCCTGGCGCGCGAAGCGCACGCCCTCCGTCGCGGTGGCGGCGCCGGTGACGAAGGTGGCGGCCACCAGCACGTCCTTGGCGCGCGCCAGACGCCGCTCGCGGGGGACGAGATAGCGATCCCCGGCCTGGCCCGCACGCGCGGCGGCCCAGCCGGCGGTGACGGCCAGGAGCCCCGCTGCGTTGACCGCGCCGTAGCGCCGCCACGCCGCGTTGACCACCGCGCCGCGCTCTTGCTCGTCGCCGATGGCGGTCACAGCGGGGTGGAGGGCCAGGCGGCCGAAGAGCTGACCTCCCAGCAGGGCGGCCAGCCCGAGGTCGTGAGCGGCGCGCCCGCAGTGGGAGAGCAGGTCACTGCGGGGCGGGAGAACGGTCGCGGAGGGCATGGCGACCTCGAAGCCCTCTCAACCGACCTCGCGCAGCGCGCCGGTCTCCACGTCGTAGACGAAGCCGCGTACCGCCTCCTTGCGGGGGATGAAGGGGCTGGTCTGAATGCGCGCGATCGATTGGCGCACGTCCTCGTCCAGGTCGCCGAAGGCCTCGGCGGCCCAGCTCGGCTTGACGCCGGTCTCCTGGGCGATCTGCCCGCGGAAGTCGTCGTCGGAGAAGGTGAGCATGCCACAGCCGGTGTGGTGGAGGAGCACGATCTCCTCGGTGCCCAGCAGGCGCTGGGAGATGGCCAGCGAGCGGATCACGTCGTCGGTGACCACGCCGCCCGCGTTGCGGATGACGTGCGCGTCGCCCTCCGTGAGGCCCAGGATCCCGTAGGGGTTCAACCGCGCGTCCATGCACGCGACCACGGCGACCTTGCGCGCCGGCGGGAGCGGAAGATCGCCCTTGTCGAAGTCCTGCTCGTACTCGCGCGCGTTTTGCAGCAGCTCATCGGTCGTGCTCACGGATCGCCTCTCTGTGGTACTCCGTTATCCCGATCGAGAATACCCAGTTCCGTGGCTGGGGCGGGTTCAGGCCCGCTGGTCGACCCAGCGGGCCAGCGTGGCGCCGCCCACGCCGTAGACCAGCAGGGCGAGCAGGGTCGGACCGCCGTTGGTCAGCCATGGGTCGTCGCCCGGCCCCGCCCAGGCAAACGGGGCGGTCAGGCCGCCGGCCACCGCGTCGACGTCCTCACGCAGCCAGCCCCGGACCGCCTCGCGGTTGTCCTCCGGCTGGAGGGTGGCGACCGCGCCCAGGTCCGCGCGCGCCTGGTCGCGCGCGGAGGCGAACTGGTCGGCGGCGAACAGCGCGAAGGCAATGACGACCACCAGGCTGGCGATCGCCGCTGCCGTGCGCAGGATGGCGGGGAGCATCTCGGAGCACCTATCGGCAGCCCGCCCGTGACCGGTGAGCGCGCGCGGCGGCGCTGGACGGCTTCAGACGGCGGCCAGCGCCCCGATCACCTCGCGCCACCAGGCCCGCTCTGCTTCGGTGCGCGCGCGGGCCGCACGGCGGCGCGCCCAGTCCTGGAGGGGCCCCGGCGAACCGCGGGCCAGCACCGGGCCGGCCACCGCAAAGGAGCCGTCGTCGAGCGCGAGCAGGGCTCCGGGGGCGTCGCGGCGGGTGCGCAGGCGCACCGCCACCTCGGTGCCGTCGATCTCCCGGGGCCCCTGGGGATCGCCGTCGGCGGGGCGCCAAGGGCGGGTGGTGAACACGGCGGGGTAGCCAGGTGCGGGCTTCGGGCGGGGGCGCACGTCGAGCGGGCCCTCGCGCCAGCGGCGCATCAGCTCGCGGAACTCCACCGCCGCCTCCTGGCGCACGAGCACGTGCAGGCGGTCGTCGGGCTCGATGCGCGTGGAGCCCCGCGGCGGGATCGCCTGCTCGCCGCGGACGATGACGTTGAGCAGCGCCTCCCGGGGCAGCCCCAGCTCGCGCACGAGCCGCCCGGCCGCCGCGTCGGTCGGCCCGACCGGGAATTCCACGATCTCCGCGCCCAGGCGGCGGATGGTCGCGGGCTCCATGAGCTGCATGGGCACCGCGGCCTCGTCGGTGGTCACCCCCAGCGCACGGGCCAGCGGCTCGAAGGTCAGCCCCTGGGCCAGCACGGAGAGCACGATCACGAAGAAGACGAGGTTGAACAGGCTCTCGCTGCCCTCCACCCCGGCCAGCAGCGGGAAGGTGGCCAGCACGACGGGCACCGCCCCGCGCAGCCCCGCCCAGCCGAGCACCACGCGCTCGGGCAGCGTGAAGCCGGCGCCGACGGTGGAGATGAGCGTGGCCAGCGGCCGGGCGACCACGGCGAGCAGCACCGCGACGACCGTGCCCTCCAGGGCGATCGCCCCGATCTGGCTGGGGAAGACGAGCAGCCCCAAGGTGAGGAACATCAGCAACTGGGCCACCCAGGCCAGACCGTCGTGGAAGGTGACGATGGTCCGCTTGGCCGCCACGGTGCTCGAGCCGATGGCCAGCCCGGTGAGGTACACGGCGAGGAACCCCGAGCCGTGGGCCACGTCGGCGGCCCCATAGGCGACGGCGACGATGGCGATCGACGCCACGGGATACAGGCCCGCGGAGGCGAGCGTGAATCTGTCCAGCGCGCGCACGGCGAGCCAGCCGATGGCCAGCCCGATCACCGCGCCCACCCCCAGCTCGAGCACGAGCTGCCCGACGAAGTCGACGAGGCCGTAGGCGGGCTCCTGGATGAGCGCGATGAAGCCGAGCACCAGCAGCACGGCGACGGGGTCGTTGAAGCCGGCCTCGCCCTCCAGGGTGCGCGCCAGACGGCGGCGCAGGGTGGAGCCGCGCAGGATGGCGAAGATCGCCGCGCCGTCGGTGGAGGAGAGCACCGCGCCGATGAGCAGGCCCTGCAGGACGGTGAGATCCAGCAGCCAGGCCGCGGCCAGGCCGGTGATCACCGCGGTGAGCGCGGTGCCCGCCACGGCCAGGACCAGCGACGGCCCCAGCACCGGGCGGATCTCCGACCAGCCCGCGGCCAGCCCGCCCTCGAAGAGGATCAGGACCAGCGCGATGATCCCGACGGTACGGGCCAGCCCGACGTCGTCGAAGTCCACGAGCCCGAGGCCGTCGGTGCCGATGACCATGCCGACCCCCAGGAGCACGACGAGGCCGGGTATCCGCAGGCGCCCCGCGAGCAGGGAGGCGACGAGCCCGGCCACGAGGAGCCCCCCGAAGGCGAGCAGCATCTGGCCGTCGGTCACCTCGACCAGCTTGCCAGGGATGGCTCGGGGGGCACGACTGTTCGGGTCGGCTCGCGGGGTAGAGCGCGGCCCGTGCGCCTGCGGCG
>DASZCY010000221.1:0-15476 GCA_035942615.1 Solirubrobacteraceae bacterium
GGGCCGGCCCGGTAGCCGGCCGACCACCGACTGCCCGACCCGCCCACAGGCAGGGTCGGGCGCCGCGGGCGACCGGACTAGGCGCGACCCTCCGCCTCGTACTCGCGCAGAAAGCCCTCGAACAGGCGGCGGTGGCCCTCCTCGTCGCGCAGGATCGCGATCACCATGTCGTTGGTGACCGGATCGGCCTCCTCCGTGTACTGGATGATCGTGTTGTAGTGCTCGATGGCCCCGGTTTCGGCCTCGATCACGCCACGGATGACGTGCACGATGTCGGTCTGCTGCTCGGGCGGCTGCAGGAAGGACTGCTCGGCCGAGAATTCGAGCGAGCCGGGCACCACGCCGTAGAGCTCCTTGATGCGCTTGGCGAACTGCTGGGCGTGCTCGAGCTCCTCTTGCACATCCTCGGTCAGCGACTCGATGATCTCCTGGGCGCGCACGCCATCAGGGTTGACGGAGTTCGTGATGTAGTTCATCACCGTCTCGATCTCCATCCAGTAGGCCTTGCTGAGCATCGCGATGATCTCCTCGCGCTGCTCGTTGCGCTCAGGGGAGAGGATCCCCTGGCCAGCGGAGCGGACTGCCATGTTGATCGGTGCCTCCTTGGTTCTCGTCTCTGTGCCACTACCCCTGTGATCTGGCGGCGAAGCCCGGCCCGTCACTGCAACCCGGCCTGCGCCTCCGCTCGCACTGGACGCGGACGGGCATACTGCAGCCATGCCCCGTTCGATCTGGACCGGCGCTATCTCCTTCGGCCTGGTGACCGTGCCCGTGAAGCTGTACTCCGCGGTCCAGCGCAAGACCGTGCGCTTCCACCAGCTCAACCAGCAGACCGGGGTGCGCATCCAGCAAAAGCGGGTGGATCCCACCACCGGCGAGGAGGTCCCCTACGAGGACCTCGTCAAGGGCTACGAGCTGACCCCCGACCGCTACGTGGTCGTCGAGCCCGCCGAGCTGGAGGCGCTCGATCCCAAGAAGACGAAGACGATCGACATCGAGGACTTCGTCGACCTAGCCGAGATCGATCCGATCTTCTACGACCACCCGTACTACCTGGCGCCCGCCCAGGGCGGGGCCAAGCCCTACCGCCTGCTGCTCGAGGCCATGCGCGAGACCGGCAAGGTGGCCATCGCGCGGGTGGTCATCCGCTCCAAGGAGCAGTTGGTGGCCATCCGTCCGATGGGAGACGCGCTGGCCATGGCCACCATGGTCTTCGCCGACGAGGTCGTAGACGTGGATCGCCTGGACGAGGTCCCCGCGGCCGACGACATCGAGACCACCGAGCGCGAGGTGGACATGGCACGCCAGCTCATCGGCTCGCTGGCCGCGCCCTTTGAGCCCGGCAAGTACCGGGACACCTACCGCGACGACGTCTTGGACCTCATCGAGCGCAAGGCCCAGGGCGAGGAGATCGCCGTACAGCCCGCCGCCGAAGAGCCGCAGCCGGTTCCTGACCTCATGGCCGCCCTGAAAGCGAGCATCGAGCAGGTGCGCGGGCGGGAGGAGGCGGTCACCAACGGGGGCGGGGAGAAGTCCGCGCCGACCAAGGGCGACGCCCCGTCCGGCTCCTTCAAGGGCAGCGCCTCCAAGAGCGGCTCCAAGAGCAGCGGCTCGAAGAGCGGCTCCAAGGGCGGCGGCTCCAAGAGTGGCGGCTCCAAGAAGTCCGGCGGCGGCTCGCGCGCCAAGGCCAAGAGCTCCTCGTAGGCCGTCCGCCCAGCGGGTAGCGCACCTTCGTGCGCCTGCGCCGCTCCGACTGCTCCGATCCCGGGCTGACCCGCCGCCGGCACGGGAAGGGATTTCAGTTCCTCGACGAACACGGCGACCCGATCGACGACGACGAGACCCTCACGCGCATCCGCGAACTGGTCATCCCGCCCGCCTGGCGCGACGTCTGGATCTGCCCGGTGCCCACCGGCCACATCCAGGCCACGGGCTTCGACGACCGCGGACGCAAGCAGTATCTCTACCACCCGCGCTGGCGCGAGCGCCGCGACCAGGCCAAGTTCGACGACATGCTGGCCTTCGCGCGAGGCCTGCCCGCGCTGCGCGAGGAGATCGACCGCGAGCTGGGCCGCCGGCCGCTGGACCGCAACCGCGTGCTGGCCGCGGCGGTGCGTCTGCTGGACCGCGGCTTCTTTCGCATCGGCTCAGAGGAGTACGCGGCCGAGAACAGGAGCTACGGGCTGGCTACCATGCGCAAGGAGCACGTCGTCCAGCGCGGGGACACGATCGTCTTCGACTTCCCGGCCAAGTCGGGCAAGCGCCGCGTGCAGGCCATCGTCGACCCTGAGGTGGCGGCGGTCGTGCGCTCTCTCAAGCGCCGGCGCGGGGGAGGGGAGGAGCTGCTGGCCTACAAGGTGTCGAGCGGCTGGCGCGACGTGCACTCGGAGGACATCAACGCGTGGCTGCGCGAGCGCGCCGGACGCGAGATCACCGCCAAGGACTTCCGCACGTGGGGCGCCACCGTGCTCGCCGCGGTCGCCCTAGCCGTGTCGGGGCGCGCGAGCAACAGCCAGACGGCGCGCAAGCGCGCGATCACCCGCGCGGTCAAGGAGGTCGCCGGCTACCTGGGCAACACGCCCGCCGTGGCGCGGGCGTCCTACATCGATCCCCGCGTGATCGACCGCTTCCACGACGGCCTGACCATCGGCGCCGGGCTCGAGCGCCTGGGCGCCGATCCGGGCGACCCGGCGATCCAGGGCGCGGTCGAGGCCGCCGTGCTCGACCTCATCGAGGGCCACGAGAGTTCCTCGGTGGCGGGCGCCGCGGAGGCGCTGGCAGCTTAGCCCGTGGTCGCCGCGTCGAGCGAGGCCAGCGCCTCGTCGCGGCTGCCGACGATGGTGAAGATCTGATCCAGGCCGGTGATCTCGAACGTCTTGGCGATGTTCGCGTCGGTGTTGACGATCGCCAGCGCGCCGTCGCGGGCGCGCAGGCGCTTGACGGCGCCGATGAGGACCCCGAGGGCGGTGGAGTCCAGGAAGGTCGTCTCGGCGAGGTCGACCACGATGCGCGAGCGACCCTTCTCGATCGCGTCCGTGAGCGTCTGCTTGAGCTCGGGCGCGGTGAACAGGTCGATCTCGCCGCGGACGGCCACGACGTGGCGGTCGGCGGCCAGCTCCTCCTCGGTGACGGCGAACTCAGGCGGCATGGCCCCGATACTACCTAGCCCTCGCCGACGAGCGCGACGGCGCCAGACTCAGCGCTCCCTGGCCGTGCTCGGGGAGCGGGCCCTACGCGAAGCCGAGGCGGACGCGCACCGAGTCGTCGTCGGAGACCTGCACCTCGTCGGCGACCTTCTGGAGCACGTTGCCCACGCCGGGCAGCTCCGCGGCGGCGACGAGGTCCCGGGCGCGGGAGGGCCGCAACCCGTCGACGAGCAGGTCCAGGCCCGCCTCGTCGGTGCGCACGAGCACCTCCACGCGGCCGTCGGGACTGAAGTGGGGCGCGTGGGCGGCGACGGCGTCGGCCAGCAGCAGCGCGTCGTCCAGGCGGTCGATGGGGCATTGCGCCCGGGCGGCGAGCATGCCGACCACGCGGCTGAGGACGGGGGCGACCAGGCCCCGGTGGTTCACCCGCAGGTGCGCCTCGTTGCGCTCCTCGTTCATGCGCGACCTCTCTCACCGAGGATGAAGCTCATGCGCACCTCGGTGCGCTCCTCGTCGTCCTTGCCCAACTCGAGCGACTCGGTCAGCGTCGCGATGAGGGGCAGGCCCAGGCCCAGGCCCGGACTGTCGGCCCGGGGGACGATGCCCTGGCCTTCGTCGCACACGACGATGGTGAGCAGGTCGTCGGTCACCGTCGCACCGACGCGCAGAGGACCCTCACCGTCGGGGTAGGCGTGCACCACCACGTTGGTGCATGCCTCGGTCACCGCGAGCTTGATGTCGGACAGCGCCTGGTCGCTGACGTCGACGACCTCGGCGACCCCGCCGATGGCGTGGCGTACCACCGCGACGTTCACCGCACGCGCGGGCAGGGTCAGCTCCAGATCCGGGGAGTCGGACAAGACGGGCGGGTCCTGCCCGGGCCCGGGCCATTTCACGCGCCGCAAACCAAGCGCGTCGAGGCGCCCTGGGGGTGAAGGCGCCTCGACGCAGTGTTGGGGAGGTCCATCGCGTCGCCGCCGATGCGGGGTGTCCGGCGACCTCCATGACGCGATATGGCGGGAGTTCGTCCCGCCCGTGACATAATACCCCGGTCCGGGGCGGTGAAATCGCGAGAGCCGTTGCTATCCTCAAGCGGGCCTCAAGCTCGGCGGGTCTTCGCGCGGGCTTCCATCAGACCGATGACGCTCAACCTCCGCCGCCCGGAGGCCGCCGGCCTCTACGACCCCCGATTCGAGCACGACGCGTGCGGCGTGGCGCTCGTCGCGCGCCTGGACAACCAGGCCACCCACCTCGTCGTCGATCAGGCTCTGACCGCGCTGGAGAACCTCGAGCACCGCGGGGCCGCGGGCGCCGATCCGCTCACCGGCGACGGCGCCGGGATCCTCGTGCAGATGCCCGACCGCTTTCTGCGCGCGGCGGTCGACTTCGAGCTGCCCGAGCGGGGCCGCTACGGCGTGCTCATGTGCTTCCTGCCTCGCGAGGAGGATCGTCGGCGCAAGCTCGAGGAGCTGCTCGAGCTCAACGTGCGCGTGGAGGGCCAGCGTGTCCTAGGCTGGCGCGACGTGCCGGCCGACGAGGCCCACGTGGGTTCCACGGCCAACGCCACCCGGCCGCTCATGCGTCAGCTCCTCGTCGGCGCGGGGCCGGGCTTCGACGCCGACCAGGACGCCTTCGAGCGCAAGCTCTACGTGATCCGCCGCGTGTGCGAGCTGGCCAGTGGGCCCGACCTCTACGTCGCCTCCTCCTCCAGCCGCACGCTGGTCTACAAGGGGATGCTGATCTCCCACCAGATGCGGGGCTTCTTCCCCGACCTGGAGGACGAGCGCTTCGAGAGCGCGATGTGCCTGGTGCACTCGCGCTTCTCCACCAACACCTTCCCCAGCTGGGACCTCGCCCACCCCTATCGCGTGATCGCCCACAACGGCGAGATCAACACGCTGATGGGCAACATCAACTGGATGCGCGCGCGCGAAAGCCAGCTGGCCAGCGAGCTCTTCGGCCTGGATCTTCAGAAGGTCATGCCCATCGTGCGCCCCGGCGGCTCGGACTCCGCCACCTTCGACAACGTGCTCGAGCTGCTCATGCTCACGGGGCGTTCGCTGCCCCACGCGGTGATGATGATGATTCCCGAGGCCTACCGGGACCGCGACGACCTGCCCGACCACCTCAAGGGCTTCTACGCCTTCCACTCCTGCCTGATGGAGCCCTGGGACGGCCCTGCCGCGGTGGCCTTCACCGACGGGCGCGTGGTCGGCGCCACGCTGGACCGCAACGGTCTGCGCCCCGGTCGCTGGGTGGAGACCAAGGACGGCATGGTCGTGCTGGGCTCGGAGGCCGGCCTGCTGAGCATCGAGCCGGCCAAGGTCGAGCGCCTGGGCCGCCTGGCGCCGGGCAAGCTGTTCCTCATCGACCTCGAGGAGGGGCGGATCGTCGAGGACGACGAGGTCAAGCAGCGGGTCGCCACCCAGCAGCCCTACGGCCGGTGGTACGACGAGGCAACCGTTCACTTCTCCGACCTCGAGCCCGCGCGCGTGACCCAGTCCGAGTCCGGCGGCGACGCCAATGGTCGCGGGGTGCAGCCCACCCGCCTGCGCCAGCTGGCCTTCGGCTACACCCAGGAGGACCTGCGCGTGCTGCTGGCGCCCATGGCCGCCACGGGCGCCGAGCCGGTGGGCTCCATGGGCAACGACCAGGCGCTGGCCGTGCTCTCCGACCAGCGCCCGCCGCTGTTCTCCTACTTCAAGCAGCTCTTCGCCCAGGTGACCAACCCGCCGATCGATCCGATCCGCGAGGACATCGTGATGAGCCTGGCGACGGGCATCGGCGGTGAGGTCAACCTGCTGTCGGAGTCACCCGCCCACGCCCACCGCCTCGTGATGGACCAGCCGATCCTGCGCAACCAGGAGCTCGAGACGCTGCGCCACCTCGACCACCACGGCTTCCGCGCGCACACCATCGACATCACCTGGCCGGTCGAGCACGGGCCCGGCGGGCTGGCGCGGCGCATCGCCGAGATCTGCGACGCCGCGCACGACTCGCTGGCCGCCGGGGCGACCATCCTCATCCTCAGCGACCGGCGCACGGGCGCCAAGCGCGTGCCGATCCCCTCCCTGCTGGCCGTCGCCGCCGTGCACCATCACCTGGTGCGCGAGGGCACGCGCCTGCGCTGCGGGCTCGTGCTCGAGTCCGGGGAGCCGCGCGAGGTCCATCACATGGCCACGCTGATCGGCTACGGGGTCAGCGCGATCAATCCCTACCTGATGCTCGACTCGGTGGCCGAACTGGTCTTCGAGGGACGCTTGCCGGGCGTGGACAGCGACGCCGACGCCGAGCGAAACGTGGTCAAGGCCATCGGCAAGGGGCTGCTCAAGACCATCTCCAAGATGGGCATCTCCACCACCCAGTCCTACTCCGGGGCCCAGATCTTCGAGGCCGTGGGCTTGGAGCGCCACCTCATCGACCGCCACTTCACCGGTACCGCGTCGCGCATCGGCGGCATCGGGCTCGACGTGCTGGCCCGAGAGACCCTCGACCGCCACGCGCGGGCCTACCCCGCCGCCCACGGCGAGTTGCTGCCCGTGGGGGGTGTCTACGCCTGGCGGCGCGACGGGGAGCTGCATATGTGGAACCCCGAGACGATCGCCTCGTTGCAGCATGCGGTGCGATCGCAGAACGGGGACGGACCCCAGAAGTACGAGCAGTACGCCGCGCTGGCCAACGACGACGCCACGCGGCGGGCCACCCTGCGCGGGCTGCTTCGCTTCCGCTCGGAGGGCATCGAGCCGGTGGGCCTCGACGAGGTCGAGCCGGCGAGCGAGATCGTCAAGCGCTTCTCGACCGGCGCCATGTCGCTGGGCTCCATCTCCCGCGAGGCCCACGAGACGCTGGCCATCGCCATGAACCGCCTGGGTGGCAAGTCCAACACGGGCGAGGGCGGCGAGGACTCCGTGCGCTTCACGCCCGATCCCAACGGGGACCGCCGTCGCTCGGCCATCAAGCAGATCGCCTCCGGGCGCTTTGGCGTGACCATTCACTACCTGGTCAACTCCGACCAGCTGCAGATCAAGATGGCCCAGGGAGCCAAGCCCGGGGAGGGCGGCCAGCTGCCCGGCCACAAGGTGGACAGGTACATCGGCGGGGTGCGCCACACCACCCCCGGCGTGGGGCTCATCTCCCCGCCGCCCCACCACGACATCTACTCCATCGAGGATCTCAAGCAGCTCATCTATGACCTGCGCTGCTCGAACCCCAAGGCCTCGGTGTCCGTGAAGCTGGTCTCCGAGGTGGGCGTGGGCACGGTGGCCGCGGGCGTGGCCAAGGCCAACGCCGACCACGTGCTGATCTCGGGCCACGACGGCGGCACGGGTGCCTCCCCGCTGAGCTCGATCCAGGCCGCCGGCGTACCCTGGGAGATCGGCCTGGCCGAGACCCAGCAGACCCTGCTGCGCAACGACCTGCGCTCGCGCATCGTGGTGCAGACCGACGGGCAGCTCAAGACCGGCCGCGACGTGGTCATCGCCGCGTTGCTGGGCGCCGACGAGATGGGCTTCTCCACCGCCCCGCTGATCGCCTCTGGCTGCATCATGATGCGTGCCTGCCACCTCAACACCTGTCCGGTGGGGATCGCCACCCAGGACCCCGAGCTGCGCAAGCGCTTCCAGGGCACGCCCGAGCACATCGTCAACTTCTTCTTCCTGGTGGCCGAGGAGGCCCGCGGGATCATGGCCTCGCTGGGGGCGCGCTCCATCGACGACCTGATCGGGCGCACCGAGCTGCTCGAGGCCGACGACGCCATCGAGCACTGGAAGGCACGCGGCGTGGATCTCACCCACGTCCTGGCCCAGCCCCCGCTGCCCGACGAGGCGCCGCGACGGCGGGTGCGCGCGCAGGCGCCCGTGCTCGACGACCACCTCGACTGGCAGCTCATCGAGCAGGCCGCCCCTGCCCTGGAGCACCGCGAGGCGGTCGAGATCGAGATGTCCATCCGCAACGTCCACCGTTGCGTGGGCGGCGTGCTGTCCAGCTATATCGCCGCCGCCCACGGCGCCGACGGGCTGCCCGACGACACGGTCCGGGTGACGCTGCGCGGGTCGGCGGGCCAGTCCTTCGGCGGCTGGCTCGCCCCGGGGGTGACCTTCACCCTGCACGGCGACGCCAACGACTACACGGGCAAGGGCCTGTCGGGCGGGACGCTGGCGGTCATGCCTCCCGACGGCGCCGGCTTCGCCGCCGAGGACAACGTCGTGATCGGCAACACCGTGCTCTACGGCGCCACCAGCGGTCGCGCGTACTTCCGCGGCATGGCCGGCGAGCGCTTCGCGGTGCGCAACTCCGGGGCAAGCGCGGTGGTCGAGGGCGTGGGCGACCACGGGTGCGAGTACATGACCGGCGGGCGCGTGGTGGTGCTGGGCAAGACCGGGCGCAACTTCGCCGCGGGCATGAGCGGAGGGCTGGCCTACGTGCTCGACGAGCACGGGCTGCTGCGCTCGCGCATCAACGGCGCCATGCTCGACCAGCTCGAGGAGCTCGATGAGGCCGACGCCATCGAGCTGCGCACGCTGGTGGGCGAGCACGGCGAGCGCACCGCCTCCCCCGTGGCCGCCCGGGTGCTGGCCGAGTGGGACGACCTGTTGCCCCGCTTCGTGAAGGTCTTCCCGACCGACTACAAGCGCGTGCTCGCCGAGCTCGCGGCCCAAGAGGCGGCCGCCGCGCCGCCCACCGTCGACGAGTTCGCGAACGAGACCGTCGACGTGGTCGGCTCTCCCCACATGCGCGAGACGGAAGGCGAGTAGCGATGGGCGAGCTGGGGGCCTTCCTCAAGATCGAGCGCGCCGGCGTGATCTATCGCGACGCGGCGGAGCGCACCCACGACTACCGCGAGTTCGTCCAGCGCCGGCCCGATGGCGAGCTGGCCGAGCAGGGGGCGCGGTGCATGGAGTGCGGCATCCCCTTCTGCCACAACGGCTGCCCGCTGGGCAACCTGATCCCCGACTGGAACGACCTCGTCTACCGGGACCGCTGGCAGGACGCGATCCGCCAGCTGCACGCGACCAACAACTTCCCGGAATTCACCGGACGCCTGTGTCCCGCACCGTGCGAGGCCGCCTGCGTGCTGGAGATCCGCGAGGGCGACGCGGTGACCATCAAGCAGATCGAGAACGCCATCATCGACCGTGCGTGGGAGGAGGACTGGGTCACCCCGCTGCCCCCGCGCGCCGAGACCGGCTACACGGTGGCCGTCGTGGGCTCGGGGCCGGCGGGCATGGCCGCCGCCCAGCAGCTGCGTCGCGCCGGCCACGCGGTGACGCTCTTCGAGCGCGACGAGGCCGCGGGCGGCCTGGTGCGCTTCGGCGTGCCGGACTTCAAGATCGAGAAGTGGCTCGTCCAGCGCCGCGTCGACCAGCTCGCCGCGGAGGGCGTCGACGTGCGCTGCGGCGTCGAGGTGGGCGTCGACGTCTCCGCGAAGGAGCTGCACGAGCGCCACGACGCCATCGTGCTGGCCACGGGGTCGCGCGTGCCGCGCGACCTACCCGTCCCCGGTCGCGACCTCGACGGGGTGCATTTCGCGATGGACTACCTCTCCGGGCGCAACCGCTGGGTGGCGGCCTCGCAGGACGGCGGCGGCTTCGAGGCGCCGATCAGCGCGGCCGGCAAGCATGTCGTGGTCATCGGTGGTGGCGACACCGGCGCGGACTGCGTGGGCAACTCCCTGCGCGAGGGCGCGGCGTCCATCACCCAGCTCGAGCTGCTGCCCGAGCCGCCCACGCGTCGCCCCGACGACCGCACGCCCTGGCCGCTGTGGCCCCAGAAGTTCCGCCTCTCCTACGCCATGGAGGAGGCCCGCACGGCGGACGTCGGCGAACAGGACTTCCAGGTCACCACCACGCACCTCTCCGGCCAGGACGGGCGCATCACCACCCTGCACCTCGCCCAGGCCGAACCCGCGCCACCCTTCAAGCCGGTGCCGGGGACCGAGGGTGAGCTGAAGGCCGACCTCGTGCTGCTGGCCATGGGCTTCCTGCATCCCGAGCAGGAGCTGATAGACCGCCTGGGCTGCGAAAAGGACCCGCGCGGCAACGTGAAGGCGGGGGCCTACGCCACGTCGGTGGAGGGGATCTTCGCCGCCGGCGACGCGCGCCGCGGGCAGTCCCTGATCGTCTGGGCCATCAACGAGGGGCGCCAGTGCGCGCGGATGGTCGATCGCCACCTCTCCGAGCTCGCGCGCCGGGGCATCGTCGGCTCGGGCAACCTCGCGCCCGCCGACGAGGGGCCCGAGGGCCCGCCGCATCACCCCACCGGCGCGCTGACCGTCCAGCCCTGAGCGCCGCCGCGCCGTCAGGCCGGGTCCAGGGCGGCCGTGCGCGAGCGCGCAGGGGCCTGGGAAGAGGCCGGAAGCCCCGGCTTCAGAGGCTCGGCGGCGAGCGTGATCAGCCACGCCACCACCGGCACGAGGGGCAGCAGCATCCGCGGCTGGGCCGAGGGCGGCAGGTGCACGCCGATGCCCAGCCCGGCGAAGAGCACGAAGGGCAGCGTCTCGGGCGGCAGGGCCCCGCGGCGGCGCCACAGACGTGGCCCGGCCCACGCCAGGCCGAGCAGCAGCGCGCCGTTGAACACCACTGCGCCCGCCACCACGGGTGCGCGGCGCGGAGGCTCCATCGGCCACAGGAAGAACAGGCGCGAGGTGTTGGCCGCCAGGTTGCGCGCGTAGGTCAGGGGGTCAGCGCGGATGTTGGCCACCGCAGCCTCGCGCAGCACCAGGTCGCGCACCACCGGGTCGGTGGGCAGGCTGGCGAACAGGGCACGGTGGGAGCGCAGGGCCGGCTGGGCGGCCACGGCCTCGGGGCGGTGCCAGGTGCCGGTGGCCCCAGGCGTGCTGGGCGACATCCAGTACAGCGACAGTCCTCCCGATGTGCCCCAGTAGGCCACCTTGCCGGTGATCGCGTAGGTGTGGACCAACCACGGGAGGCACAGCACCAGCGCGAGGGCCAAGACCGCCGCCAACCGCCGCGGGATCGGCGATGCGCGCCGCGCGACCCACCAGACCAGCGCGGTGCCCAGCAGCGCCGTCAGCACCCACCCGTACTCCAGGCGCACCATGGTCAGCGCCCCCAGGGCGCCACCTGCGCCGGCCAGGTGCCACCACCGTCCCTCGTCACCCAGCCCGCGCGCGAGACCCAGCAGCGCGAGCACCGCCGCCAGGATGGCCAGCGGCTCCTTGTGCACGGCCACCAGCACCGTGGCAAAGGGCCCGTAGAGGCCAAGGGCGTACGTCGCGGCCAGCGCGCGCCGGGGCTCCAGGCGCGGGCGCACCAGGGCATGGAAGGCCAGCAGAGCGCCCCACAGCAGTAGCGGCCCCGTGAAGCGCAGGGCGCCGAGCGGAAGCCCGAGGGCCACCAGGGGGGTGAGCACCACCGGCAGGCCGTGCCCATGCCACAGGAAGTTCGCGCGATCGTCGACCGCGCCCGGGTCGAGATAGGCCCCGGCCAGGAGATAGTCGCGCACGTAGCCCAGCAGGAAGGCCTCGTCGCGCACCGGCTCGGGTCCCGGCTGACCGACCGCGCACACGGCCACGTACAGCACCAGCAGGGGCAGGAGGCGAAGCGCGGTCACACCCCTGCGGATTACCCGACCGGGCATCCCGCGCAGCGTCGGCGGGTAGCCGCCTCCCCGTGAACGAGCACCTTGCCGACGACGCGCTGGCCGCGCGTACCACGGACGGGCTCTCGCTCTTTCTGGTCGAGGTGGGCCGCCACCGCCTGCTCACGCGCGCCGAGGAGGTCGAGCTGGCCAGGCGCATCGAGCGCGGCGACCTGCAGGCCAAGGAGCGTATGGTCAACGCCAACCTGCGCCTGGTGGTCTCCGTGGCACGCAAGTACCAGGGCACCGAGCTCACGCTCCTGGACCTCATCCAGGAGGGCGTCCTGGGGCTGATCCGGGCCAGCGAGAAGTTCGACCACCGCAGGGGCTTCAAGTTCTCCACCTATGCCACCTTCTGGATTCGCGAGGCGATCCAGCGCGCACTGGACACCCGCTCACGCACGATCCGCATCCCCATTCACGTCGGTCAGCGAGAGCGGCGCATCGAGCGTGCCCACCGCGACCTGTTCACGGGCCTGGGCCGCGAGCCCACCGACGAGGAGCTGGCCGGTGCCGCCGAGCTGGAGGTCGGGCATGTGCGCGAGGCGCGGGAGGCGGCGCGCGTGGTCACGAGCCTCGACCGCCCCGTGGGCGACGAGAGCGCCGGGGAGCTGGGGGCGCTGCTGCCCGCCGACACGCCGACCCCGGCCGAGGAGGTCGACATCACGCTGCGCGCGGACGCCGTGCGCGCCGCCCTGGAGCGGCTTCCCGGCCTCGAGCGTGAGCTCGTCGCGCTGCGCTTTGGCATCGGCACCGACGACCCGACCACCCTCCAGGAGGCCGGCCGCCGTCTGGGGCTGTCACCCTCGCGCCTGCGGACGCTCGAGCGCCGGGCGCTCGAGCACCTGGCCGCCAACCGCGAGCTTCAGGCGCTGGCCGCCGCCTGAGGCGCTCACCGCCGCCGCGGTGCGCACCGCACCCATCGCGGCGCTGACCAGGAGCGCTGCGGCGACCACGTCGAGCCAGAAGTGGTTGGCGGTGATCAGGGTGATGGCAGCGACGAGCGCCGGGTAGAGCCAGGCTGCCCGGCGGACGACGCGCGGGAGGGCGAGGTGGCCGAGCGTCCACGCCGCCAGCAGCGCGAAGGCGACGTGGCCGCTGGGCATGGCCGCATAGGAGCTCTGCAGGACACCGGCGGCCGCCGAGGCTCCGGTGTCCCACGGTCGGCCCAGGCTCGGTGCGCCGCCCGTGAGCTGGTGCGGTGGCGCCAGCGGCCAGGCCACCCAGCAGGCCACCAGCGCCAGCTGGCAGACGACGAAGACGGCCTGCACGCGCGCGAAGGCCGCTCGGCGGTGCAGGTAGACGAGCACCAGCGCGCCGCCGATGGCCGGGACGTGCACGCCCAGGTAGATCGCCCCCGCAACCCACAGCAGCGTCTCCCGCCCGCCGGCCCAGCCCACCAGGTCCGGCTCGACGTACAGCCCGAGTGAGCGCTCGACGTCCGCCACCGTGCGGGCGTGCTCGAGGCCCGGCCCCTGCGCGTCCGCGCTGAGGAGCGCCGCCACCGGACACAGCGCCAGGACGGCGAAGGCAGGCGCGAAGGCCCACAGGTGACGCAGGAGCGCGGTCAACGCCGCTCCCTTACCCCGTCGGCGAGCGGCGGGGCGCCAGCCGCCGCTCAGGCGGCGACGGCGAAGACCATGCGCAGCTTCGTGCCGTGCCCGTGGGGACCGGCCGTGATCTCCAGGTCGCGCGTGGCATTCACGATCAGGGGCAGGCCCAGGCCCAGCCCGTCGGTGTCCGGACGCGGAGCCATGCCCCAGCCTTCGTCGCACACCGTGACGGACAGCTCGTCGGCACCCCGCGTGACGCGCAGGTGGATCGGGCCGGCCGCACGGTCGAGGTAGGCGTGCTTGACCACGTTGGTGCAGGCCTCCGACAGGGCCAGGGCGACATCGGCCGCAAGCTCGCCGGGAACGCCCTGATCGTCGAGCGCCTCCGCGACGCGGTGGCGGGCCTCGGGAACCGCCGACGCCCGCGCGGGGAGCGTCACCTCGAGGAGGAGCTGCTCCGTGGAGCCGACCATGGCGGGGCATCATGGCACGCCGGCCGGCCGAGGGTCGGGGGAGGACCGCGCCGGCGATCCTTGTTTGCTCCCAGGATGGCAATGGGAGAGGATGCCGGGCCGATGGGGATCGACGCGAAGCGCGTGCCGCCGCTCCTGCGCCAGCTACGCGAGCCCCTGGGGCTGGGCCGCTCGGTGCAGTCCAAGCGCTCGCGCGAGCTGACGCCGCGCACGAAGACGGCGGATCGCGTCGTCCAGTCCGTCTGCCCCTACTGCGCGGTGGGCTGCGGGCAGAAGGTCTACGTCAAGGACGGGAAGGTCGTCCAGATCGAGGGCGACCCCGACTCGCCGATCTCCCGCGGGCGGCTGTGCCCCAAGGGCGCGGCGTCCGAGCAGCTGGTCAACAGCCCGCGGCGCGAGACGAAGGTCAAGTATCGCCGGCCCTACGGGACCGAGTGGGAGGACCTCGACCTCGAGACGGCGATGGACATGATCGCCGACCGGATCGTGAAGACCCGCCGGGAGACCTGGGAGCAGGAGACCGAGGACGGCCGGCCGCTGCATCGCACGCGCGGGTTCGCCTTCCTGTGCGGCGCCACGCTGGACACCTAGGAGAACTACCTGATCAAGAAGCTCTTCACGGCGGCCGGGGCGATTTCCATCGAGAACCAGGCCCGCATATGACACTCCTCCACGGTGCCCGGTCTGGGCACCTCGTTCGGTCGCGGAGGGGCCACCACCTTCCAGCAGGACCTGCGCAACTCCGACTGCATCCTGATCATGGGCTCCAACATGGCCGAGCAGCACCCGGTGGGCTTCGGGTGGGTGATCGAGGCCAAGGAACGCGGCGCCAAGGTCATCCACGTCGATCCCCGCTACACCCGTACCAGCGCGATGGCCGACCTGCATGTGCCCATCCGCAGCGGGACGGACATCGCCTTCCTGGGCGGCCTGGCCCGCCACATCCTCGAGAACGACCTCGACTTCCGCGAGTACGTGCGCCACTACACCAACGCGCCGGTGATCATCAAGGAGGGCTACGCCGACACCGAGGACCTTGATGGCCTCTTCTCGGGCTGGCAGGCCGACGGGCAGCTCTACGGCATCGAGAGCTGGGGCTACGCGGGCACGGGCGGCGAGGTCGCGGGCGGTGGGAAGGTCCAGACTGCCGACGTGTCGGGCGAGCAGGCCCACGGGGCGCACGGGATGTACCTCGACAAGGGCGAGCCGCCGCAGGTGGACCCCGACCTCGAGCACCCCAACTGCGTCTTCCAGATCCTGCGCCGCCACTTCTCCCGCTACACGCCAGAGATGGTCGCCGAGGTCTGCGGCGTGCCCGAGCAGCAGTTCCTGCGCGTGGCGCAGTGGCTGTGCGACAACTCGGGGCGTGAGCGCACCTCGGCCTTCGTCTACGCCGTGGGCTGGACGCAGCACACCCACGGCGTGCAGAACATCCGCGCGGCCTCCATCGTGCAACTGCTGCTGGGCAACATCGGCCGGCCGGGTGGGGGCATCCTGGCCCTGCGCGGCCACGCCAACATCCAGGGCTCGACGGACATCCCGACGCTCTACAACATCCTTCCGGGCTACATCCCGATGGCCCACCCCCAGCAGACGCCGACGCTCGACACGTTCGTGCACAGGCACGGGCCCAGGACCGGCGCGTAGGGCAGCCTCGACGCGTACATGACGAGCCTGCTCAAGGCCTGGTTCGGCAAGGCGGCCAC